>CAYXFG010000077.1:0-5118 GCA_964464225.1 uncultured Holosporaceae bacterium | reverse complement strand
GTGAGGAAATAATCCAAAAATACCTCTTTAATTTCCAAGTTGGCCTTTACGCCAGCCCCAAATATGCCGAGCAGTTTGGCATGCCTGTCTCCCTATCAGACTTAGACTCCCATCGATTAATCGGTCTAATACCTGCAGGCTGCGAGCCTCTGCCTTACGGGGATTATCATTGGTATTTGCGTTTGGGTAAACCTCCCGGAAAGCTACGCGAGCATTTTCTGACGGTGGACTCGTCCGCCGCCTTGGTGGAATGCGTGCTGGAAGGGATTGGGATAGGGCCCTTGGCCCAAGAGTCCTCTTTGGTACGTCAAGAACGTCTTATAAGGATGCTTCCCGAAGCCGAAGGCCCCAGGGTAGATTTGTATTATATCTATCCGGAGAGTTTGAAAAATTCATCCACGTTGTGCGCATTCGGCTCGTTTTTAGAGTCTCGGGTTTGTTCGCCGGTAAGCATTTCCTAAAAGCCGTTGCTTTTTTTCAAGGCCATGGCTTCCTGGCCTCACTGGGCCTTGACATGGTGGGCCCGGTAGGACTCGAACCTACGACAGCACCGTTATGAGCGGTGAGTTCTAACCAACTGAACTACGGGCCCAGGATGGGACGCCACTGGCTTTCCAGCAAGCCTCCTATCTATCTGTGCTCTACTTAAACCCTTTCAGCAAGAAATCGTCAAGAGCAAAGATCAACAATTCTATCCCACCCGGGACATTTGGCTTTTTCTCAGCCTCTGGCTTGCCGACTTTAGTTGGCCACAGGCAGCTAGGATTTCCCGGCCCCTGGGGCGCCTTACAGGTGATGCATAGCCAGCTTTTTCCAGAATATCGCTGAAGGCTTCAATGGTGGCAGACGTCGAGCATTCGAACGGGGCGCCAGGCCAAGGGTTAAAGGGGATTAAGTTAATTTTGGAAGGAATGTTTTTGATCAATCGGATCAAAGCCCGGGCATCGGCTGCACTGTCGTTCACGCCTTTGAGCATCACATACTCAAAAGTAATCCGATTTGACTTGTTGGTTCCTGGATAGTTTCTGCACGCTTCAAGCAGCTCTGCCAGGGGGTATTTTCGGTTAATAGGTACCAATACATCCCGCAGTTCATCCGTAACAGCGTGGAGGGAAATGGCCAGATTCACCCCCAGTTCTTCCCCACAAGTCACAATCTGAGGCACAACCCCCGAGGTGGACAATGTTATATGCCTTTTGGTCAAAGCGATCCCCTGGGGGTCCATGCATAAAAGCAAGGCCTTCTTTACATTTTCATAATTATAAAGAGGCTCGCCCATCCCCATCATGACCACATGGGAGATGTGGCGGTTTGAAGGGGGGGTCGGCCATTCCGAAAATATGTCTCGGGCTACCATAAGCTGGCCTACGATTTCGCCAGCGGTTAGATTACGCACCAGAGTTTGAGTTCCGGTGTGGCAAAATTTACAGCTTAGGGTGCACCCCACCTGGGAGGAAACGCAGAGGGTTCCGCGGGTGCGTTCTGGGATATGCACAGTCTCGATTTCTTGAGAATCCGAAAGGGAAAGCAGCCATTTTTGCGTGTTGTCCAGAGCCCTCTGCGCTGTCTTAACAGTGGGTCGTGAGAGCGAGTAAGCACGCGCAAGCCCGGAGCGTAATTCTGCGGGGAGGTTGAGCATGGCCTCGAATTCTCTTACGCCTGCATGGTAAATCCAGTGGAAGATTTGGTTGATACGGTAAGGAGCAAGCGAGAACGCCGCCAAGCGTTCTGCCAGCTCGGAGCGTGAGAGACCTATCAAAGAGGGCAGAGGGGAAGACGCATTCATGCTTTGGATATAAGGGATTGGCGGCGAACATTCAAGGGTCTGCACCTAAAGGCAAGTCCACCTTTGGGGGGTACGGCCCGACAGGTGGACTTGAAAGTCAGTTGATTTTTGCCGGGGCGTGGGCCATACTGGGGTTGGAGTATAACCCTGCCCATGCGCTGCATCGCCTACTGTAATGCCGAGTACTACAACTTAAAAAGCTTGTCTCTATTCTTCGAAGGGGAAGGCGCCAAGACACGCCTGTATAATAAAAAGGTCTTGCATGTGGCCAGCTACAAAGGGGAGGGAGATATCTTCGTTTTCGATTACGGGTGCGCCGTCTTCTGGCAGTACAGTGAAAAACTAGAGATCTCCATAAATTCTCTTTTGCAACGGCACGCTTTGGGGCGCGTCCTGGGGGCGGACTCCGAAGCGTTCGTGGTGGAACCCTCGAAAAACGGGCCCAGCACCATGAAAAACGACATCATCTTTCTGGCGGGTGACCGCATCCTTGACAAGCTAAGCGTTTCCTTTGCTCTGTCACAATCCGTAAAGCTGGATTTCTTTGAAGACATCCTTGAAAAGACCATCAGAGAAACCAAGAAGCTTCCAGAAAGCTTGGCAACACACGGCAAGATTCCTTTGTCGCGCCGGCAAATTTCCAAGAAAATCGGCCAACTTTTTTTGGTAAGAGATTCCATAAACTTGCATACAGAAATGTTGGGGATCCCAGACTTTTTCTGGGAGCATTCAAGTTACGAAGCCTTTTACAAGGTCATCATCAAGAACCTGGATGTGCCCCAGAGGGTGGATCTTCTGAACCGAAGGCTGGATATGATCCGAGACCTATTTTCCATGCTGGGCAATGAACTTAATCACCAACACTCTAATCTTCTGGAATGGATTATTATCATACTTATCTCGGTGGAGATTGGACTCTTCCTCTTGAAGGAAACAAAGCTCTTTTTTCTGGCATAGAGAAAAAGACGCCAGCGCCGTGCCACAAATTTCTGGAAAAATCCGGGGAGTTTGATTAGGATGTAGAAATCTTTCTCCATCAAGTCGAGGTTTAAATGTTCCGCAAATATGTTCCTGCTGCCCTTTTTTTGATCGCTTTGACCCTGGTAGGGGTATTGTGGCAGGTTTTTCTCCGCACGTCCCCCGAGCGCTTAATGGCTGCGGTTTTATCCGAAATGGAGAAAAAGCCCGAGCTGGTGGCCCAGGTGGCCCTTAAGGGCATGAAGAACATTCAGGTGGAACAAGATGAGAGAGAGCGCATGCTTCAATTGGAGAAAATTAAGAAAAAAAGAAATGAAATGCTAGGAGATCAAGGGGCTCCCTGGGCAGGCAATCCTCAAGGAGATGTCACCATCTTCGTATTTTTCGACTATCATTGCGGATATTGCCGCCGGGCCAATGCAGTGATAGAAAAGCTTTTGGCTTCCGATAAGAACATCAAAGTGGTTTATAAAGATTATCCCATCTTCGGGGATTATACCTTTTCCAAGGCTGCTCTTGCGGCTCAAAAGCAAGGAAAATATAAAGACTTTTACGATGTTCTCATGAGCTCCGATGGCAACTTCTCCTTGGAAAACATCTTGGATATAGCTAAAAGGTTAAGATTGGATATGAACAAATTCACCCAAGACATGAACGGACAGGCAGTGGAATCTCAGGTGCGTTCCAATATGGCCCTGGGCAACTCCCTGGATATCAACTCTACGCCTACCTTCGTTTTTGGGGATACCATCGTTCCAGGATCCGTGACCTTGGACCAATTTAAAGACGCCATTGCCAAAGAGAGACAAAAGGGGCAAAGGCCCACGGCTGCCGCTTAGAATATCCCCTTTGGAGGTTAATCCCGAAGACTTTAGGTTCTCCGCAGGCTATCCATTTTCTTGAGAGGTTCATCACATGGTCACGCGCCACAAATTTGGATTTTTCCAGGCGACCAGCCTGGTTGTTGGAAATATAGTGGGCTCAGGGATTTTGATGCTGCCGGCTTCCTTGGCGCACTATGGCACCTTCAGCCTGGTGGGATGGTTGGCGGCCTGCGTGGGCGCCGTTTGCCTTTCCCTGGTATTTGCACAATTGAGCACAAGATATAGAGAGAGCGGCGGCCCTTATCTGTACACCCAGAGGGTTTTGGGGAATTTTGCTGGGTTTCAAGCAGCCTGGACTTATTGGATGGCAAACGTCATCAGCAATGTAGCTGTGGTGGTGGGCATGATGAGCTATCTCTCGCTGGTTTTCCCTCTGCTGGAGAGCTGCAAGGTTTTATCTCTTGCCATTTCCCTGGCAAACCTTTGGCTCCTCGTTTTTGTGAATACTTGGGGGCTTAAGTTCCTGGGCCGTATGCAGGTGGCAGTGACCCTCCTGAAGGTGCTGCCCTTGCTTCTCATCTCTTTGCTAGGGTTGAGGGGAGCGCACTTTGATAACATCTTTCCTCTGGCGATTCCTGAATCCCAGTCCTGGGGCTCGGCTTTTTTTGCCAGCATGTCCATCAGCGTTTTTTCTTTTATCGGCCTGGAGTCTGCAACCATCCCGGCCGAACATATCCGTGATTCGGGAAAAACCGTGGGGCGCGCCACGGTGGTGGGTACGTGTGCCGCTGCTCTTTTATACCTGTGGATCATTACAACCCTAATGGGCATTTTGGGTACAGACGCTTTGTCAAAGTCCCAGGCGCCGTTTGCCGATGCTTTCCGGTCCAGCTGGGGGATGCGGGCGGGGCTGGGTGTGGCTATCCTTGGCGCTTTTTCCAGTTTCAGCAGTCTAAATGGTTGGATCATGATTCAGGCGCAGATTCCCCAGGCGGCAGCGCGAGATGGCCTCTTACCCTCTGTGTTGGGCAGACTCAATAAGAGAGGGGCACCGGCGGTGGCTTTGGGGGTCTCCTCTCTGTTGATGACGGCGTTCATGGTTTTTGATTATAAGGCTTCTTTTTTGGACCAGTTCTCTTTTATCGTGATGATGACTTCTTTCTCGATCCTGATCCCTTATTTCTTGAGTGCTCTTGCCAGGTTGCGCCTGGTTCTGCGAAGCAGAAAATCTTGGCGTTCCACTTTGGGGCCCTTATGCATCACCCTTATTTCTCTTTTCTACACCCTCTTTGCGGCGCAAGGGGTGGAGAAGAAAGGTATAGCCTTCGGTTGTGGTCTTCTGCTGCTGGGAATCCCTGTTTATTTTTTTCTATTCCTTAGAAGGTCCTCTGCTGCCCTCAAGAAGGCCGGTGGAAAACACATCTCATCTTGACGGGGTTTCGAAAATATGTGCTTATGAGGAACGATATGTTATTCAGGCCGGGTGGCAGAGTGGTCATGCAGAGGACTGCAAATCCTTGTACGTCGGTT
>CAYXFG010000076.1:0-5288 GCA_964464225.1 uncultured Holosporaceae bacterium | reverse complement strand
GGTTAACGCTTTATCTGAATGTCTTACGCTTCGAATTTGGAGGGACGGCAAGGAGCACACCATGGCGTTCAGACATGGAGAGCCACTGGCGCGCCTTGCC
Source organism: uncultured Holosporaceae bacterium (assembly GCA_964464225.1). Classification (GTDB taxonomy): domain Bacteria; phylum Pseudomonadota; class Alphaproteobacteria; order UBA7879; family UBA5542; genus CAYXFG01. Next base: position 5,188 of record CAYXFG010000076.1, on the reverse strand, counting down.
CTGGTGGGCGAATCAGAAAGGCAACGAGGGACTGAAGTCACATTTTTACCCTCAAAAGAGACCTTCACAAAAACAGAGTTTGATTTTGCAACCCTGGAGCACCGCCTGCGGGAGCTGGCTTTCTTAAATTCAGGGGTACGCATCTTTTTGGTAGATAAGCGGGCTTTAGAAACAAAAGAGATGGAGCTTTTCTATGAGGGCGGCATCGAAGCCTTTGTAAAATACCTGGACCGCCATAAGACTGCCCTGATTAAATCTGTGATCTCCATAAGCGGGGAGAAAGATGGGATCACTGTCGATGTGGCACTGGAGTGGAACGATAGCTATCACGAGACTACCTTATGCTTCACCAACAACATTCCACAAAAAGACGGGGGCACGCATCTGGCAGGCTTTCGCGCAGCCCTCACCCGCGTCGTCAACAACTATTCCCAGGAAAAAGGAATGGCTAAAAAAGAAAAAACCTCTATCAGCGGGGATGACACTCGGGAGGGCCTAACTTGTGTTTTATCGATTAAGGTGCCTGATCCCAAGTTTTCCTCCCAGACTAAGGAGAAATTGGTCTCTTCTGAGGTAAGGACAGCCGTTGAAGGGTTGGTGGCCGACAAGTTATCCCAATGGCTAGAAGAAAACCCCAATGAAGCCAAAATAGTCATCGCAAAGGTTTATGAGGCCGCGGCTGCCCGCGAAGCCGCCCGGCGTGCTCGTGAGTTTATCCAGCGGAAAAATGGTCTTAACCTCAATTCTCTTCCAGGGAAACTGGCTGACTGCCAGGAAAAAGATCCTGCCTTGTCGGAGCTATTCATTGTGGAGGGTAACAGTGCCGGGGGAAACGCCAAAACGGGGAGAGACAGAAAAAACCAGGCCATCCTCCCCATTCGGGGAAAGATTTTAAATGTGGAGCGCGCTCGTTTCGACCGCATGCTAGCGTCTGCAGAAATAGGCACTTTGATCTCCGCTTTGGGCACCAGTATCGGCAAAGAAGAATTTAATATCCAAAAGCTCCGTTACCATAAGATAATCATCATGACGGACGCCGATGTGGATGGAAGTCACATCCGCACCCTTCTCTTAACCTTTATCTACCGACAGATGCCCCAGCTTATAGAGCACGGGTACCTTTATATTGCCCAGCCCCCTCTCTATAAAGCCAAAAAAGGCTCTTCAGAACTTTATCTCAAAAATGATGAGGCACTGGATCAGTATTTGATTCAAGAAGGTACCAAGAATGCCACCTTGGTCCTTGCAGATGGCACTCAAGTGCGGGGGCTTGATCTGGTGGATCATGTGCAGAAAATGCGCCAAGCACAACGGATTATAGAAGATTTAAATGCCAAGTTAAACATAGAGTATATCATTGAACAAGCCGCCATCCTGGGCCTTCTTGATTTCTCCACTAACTCTGTTCCCTTCTCTGGCGAGGAGGCAACCCAGCTTGCTTCGTATTTGAATTCCACGGAGAGGGTTCTTGAAAAAAGAACTTGGAGCGCAGCCTTAGATGACAAAGGCAACATTGTTTTGCATCGCATCGTGGAGGATGTTCCTGAGACCGTTATCCTCCCCCATTCTCTGAAACATTCGGGGGATGCCCGCCACCTGGCGCGCTTTAAGGATGTATTTTCTTGGTACAAAAAGCCAGTGGTTCTGACTTTAAAGGACAAGAATTATAACCTTCAGGGCTTTATCGCAGTCCTGAAAGCTATCCTTGAAGAGGGAAGGCGCGGGATGAGCCTTCAAAGGTACAAGGGTCTTGGCGAGATGAACGCGGAGCAACTGTGGGAAACCACCTTAGATCCCAACGTTCGAACCCTGCTCCAGGTAAAAGTCGATCACGCTGAACAGGCGGACGATATTTTCGGCATCTTGATGGGCGAGCTTGTTGAGCCTCGCCGTGCCTTTATCCAGGAGAATGCCTTAAACGTTCAGAACCTAGACGTATAGGGCTTGAGTCTTGGCAAAAAAAGCCCCGTCAAAACCGAGGAAATCTCCCAAATTGAAGAAAAGCAGGCTCAGCTTTTTTTTGAAAGCGCTTCTGGCCTTGGTGTTATGGCTTGTCATTTTAACAGCGGCCATTTTCGCATGGTTTGCCTACGACTTACCCGCTCTTACCCATCTTAAAGTAAAGCCCCGGCTGCCCAGCATTGTGTTTTTAACCAAGTCTCACCAAGAAATTGCTTCCCAAGGGGACGTCCAGGGGGAGCAAGTTTCGGTGAAGAGCGTTCCCAAGTCTCTGATTCAAGCTTTGCTGGCAACCGAGGATCACCATTTTTATTCCCACCATGGTGTTGATTTCAGGGGCACCCTGCGGGCTGCGGTTTCTAACCTCTTGAAAGGGAGGTACGCTCAAGGCGGAAGTACCATAACGCAGCAACTGGCCAAGAACCTTTTCCTGACCCCAGACCGTTCTCTATCTCGCAAGATCAAAGAAGCTATTTTGGCCTGGAAACTAGAGCAGACTTTCACTAAAGACGAGATCTTATCTCTTTATTTAAATCGAGTTTACCTGGGCAGCAAGACATACGGTGTGGACGCCGCCGCTCAGCATTATTTCGGGAAGCTAGTTCCTTATCTGAATACAGCTCAGTGTGCGGTTATTGTGGGACTTCTCAAGGCGCCTTCTAAGATCGGCCGAAGCCCTGAGTCTCTCCGGGAGAGAGGCCGCGTGGTGCTTCATAACATGAAAGAAGCTGGCTACCTATCAGAGCCCTCCTATAGGTCTGCTTGCAAGACGCTTGCTCAGCTAAAATTTTTCAAAACCCAGTTTGGTAACTCCAACCGCTACTTTACAGATTGGATCCTCTCAGAGGCCAGCCAGCTGGTGGACTGTGACCAAGACCTTATTATCATTACAACCCTGGAACTCCCTCTGCAAGTAAAAGCGACAAAAGCTTTGCGCACTTTTATGGAGAGCTACGGACAAACTTATAACTTCAACCAAGCGGCTTTCACTGCCCTACACTATGACGGCGCTGTTTCTGCCATGGTGGGCGGCTATAGCTACGATATTAACCAATTTAACATGGCCACCCAGGCCTACAGGCAAGCAGGCTCCACTTTCAAGGTGCTGGTCTATCTTGCGGCTTTGGAGCAGGGTTTCGATCTTGATACCCCCTTCTCCGATGCTCCTTACCACAACAAGAGATGGACCGTGAACGACTTTGGCTGGAAAGCGCAAGGAGAGGTGAGCTTGGAAAGAGCTCTCGTACATTCTGTCAATACAGCTACGGTTAGGCTAGCCCAGGTGGTGGGCGTCAAGCCCATCTTAAAAATGGCCCAGAGATTTGGCTTCAAACATCTCCCTCCCGCAGACCTGAGTATTTCTCTGGGAACTTCTCAAGTCACACTTCTGGAGCTAGTGGCCATGATGGGCTGTGTAGCCAGCTCAGGTTACATCGTAAAACCCTTCGGAATCCTGGAGATCAGAAACGCTCAGGGCAAAGTTTTGTACAAGCGTGACGCTTCCCTGGCACAAGCAGAAATGGTTCAAGAATTCGACGCAGCTCTTATGAAAAAAATGCAGAGCATTCTCGAGAAATCCGTTCAGGAAGGAACGGGCAGGAATGCAGGCATCCCTGGGCTACGCGTGGGCGGGAAGACAGGTACCAGCCAAGATTTCAGAGATGCTTGGTTTATAGGTTATACGCCCAGTTTGGTGGCAGGCGTATGGATGGGCAATCAGCACAATGAACCCATGAACCGCTTATCGGGCAGTAATTTGCCTGCAAAGTTGTGGAAAAAAATCATCGAATAATCTAAACAAGAAAATGGCACCGCTTTCTTAAAAAGCCCGCTTATACCAACCGAGGAAACACAATGGCAAAAGTGCGTTTTTACTACTCAGCAATGAACGCAGGGAAAACGACCCTTCTCCTGCAATCTAGCTACAATTACCAAGAAAGAGGGATGAAGACGTTGCTTTTTTGTCCTCTCTTGGATGACCGCTATGGAGTGGGTGTCATTACTTCACGTATAGGACTTGCAAATCCCGCCATAACTTTTTCATCTTCTTTTAATTTCTACGATTTTGTAGAGCAAGCCGCTTTGGCAGGTGAGAAGCCGGCCTGCGTTCTGGTGGACGAGGCCCATTTTCTCACTAAATCTCAGGTCTTTGAATTAACCCAAATTGCAGACCAGCTTAACATCCCCGTGCTGGCGTACGGCCTCCGCAGTGACTTTTTAGGCGAGCCTTTCGAGGGCAGCAAATATCTTCTGGCGTGGGCCGAAGAATTAAATGAGATCAAGACTATCTGCCACTGTGGAAGGAAAGCCACAATGAATGCCCGCATTAACGAAAAAGGTAAACGCGTTAAAGAAGGTGCCCAAGTTAAAATAGGAGGCAACGACTTGTACGTATCACTCTGCCACCGGCATTTTAAGGAAGGAAAAATAAAATGAGACTGAAGGAAAATTCACGCTTTCCCATGGTAAGGTTTCTGTTTTCCTACCTATGGCCCGAAGGACACCCGCAGCTGCGCCGCCGCCTCGTCCTGTCGCTTGTGTGCACAGTGATGGCAAAGCTTGCAGCTGTACTCATTCCCATTTGCTACAAGAAAACAGTCGACCTCCTCATAAACGGTCCTTCGGACCACATCACGCTCCTTTACATTTTCGTCATTTCCTATGCCTCAAGCCGGATGTTCGCCACCTGTCTCCTGGAGATGAAGCATTTTATTTTTACGAAGGTGGAACAAAGGGCCATACGCCTTATTTCCATGGAAGTTTTTCGCCACCTTCATGAGCTAAGCCTAAAATATCACGTATCCCGCCAGACAGGGGCTTTAACCCGTTCCATCGAAAGAGGCACAAAGGCCATCGAGACTTTTCTGAAGTTTTCTACCTTTAACATCGTTCCTACTCTTATCGAAATGGTTATCACCCTGGCCGTTGTGTATTATCTTTATTCCTACAAGGTTTGCCTGCTGATGATGTTAAGTGTAGGCACGTACACCGTCTATTCGGTAACGGTCACCGAATGGCGTGCCAAATTTCTAAAAAAGATGAACGAAGAAGAAAGCATCTGTAGCCATTACGCCATGGAAAGCCTTTTAAACTATGAGACTGTAAAGTATTTTTCCAACGAGGAGGTGGAATACAAAAGATTCCTTCAAGCTCAAAAAAACTATGAAAAAGCCGCTGTTTTGAATAAGAAAGGCTTGGCCATCCTCAATATGGGCCAGGGCCTTATCAT
>CAYXFG010000075.1:0-5299 GCA_964464225.1 uncultured Holosporaceae bacterium | reverse complement strand
CAGCTTAAAAACCTATGGAATTTTGTCCATCATTTTCCTGACTCTCTTGAGAAGCTGGATATTTCCAGGAACTCGGGGTTGTTCCCCAAGATGTATGACCTCAGGTCCCCCCGCAAAAAAGGGGCAAAGCCAAGGTTAGAGACGGTTAATGGAGCTATGAGCCGGTATATAGAGGGCGTCATCACCCAGCTTCTTGAGAGGTTTCAAGGCGACGGTCAGCGCGTTCTCAACATGAGCGACTGCGATTTGGGGCCTGTGGTTCTGTCAGCTCTACAAGGTAGGATCATCAATCGAGGTTATCATCGGGGTCTAGAGTTGGACCTGTCGGACAATACTTTCAAATCTCAAGAAATCCTTGATTTTATTCAGGAAACAAAAGGAATCAACCGCCCTCTAAAGCTTAATCTGGAGGGGCTTAATTTGCATGTTAGAGACATCTTCGATACCTGGGTAGAGGACTCTGTGATTTCTTATGAGGTGGATTTTCACTAGGTCCAGCCTTCCAGGAACGTGACCTGTTCCTGATAACGAGCTCAGGAAAGCTAGCTCTGGCCTTGAAATTTCTTATGGCAAGACCTACATAAGGCTTATTAAGTTTTAGATAAGAGGCCTTTTGTGAAAAAATTCTCTCTCCTGGTTTTGCTCCTTTGGGGAGTCAAGGCCCATGCCAGCTATTATACTCTCTGTTTTAAGAACGCGGACGAAAAGCTTTCTCAAGTCGGCGTGCCCACTTGTCTTCTACCTTCCCGCATGCTTTCCGATAACAAACTTCTGAATGTAAAGAATGCAGAGACGGCAGAGTGGGGAAGTAAATTTAACTCCTCTATCCCTCTCTTGCCGGGAACTATCCAATATGCGCAAAATTACCTAGGGCTTTTCTTGCTTTCTGTTTTCCCTGCGAACGAGAGATTTCTTCTTGCTAACCAAAAACCTGTGGACCCCGTGTCTAATTTGAGGCCCCAGAAATTAGGAGCGCTTGTGCACGTCATAAGGGAGAGTCCCAAGGGAACTCATGCGAGCGACTTATTTGATAAGTTCTCACAAGTCCTAAGGATTCCCGCCAAGACCAAGAAGGGCTATGAAGATTTTAACAGACACGATTTTCTGCAGGGCCTGGTCTATTTTGCGGATGCGTTTGGAGCAGAAGGCGAGGCAGTGGACCCTTCTTCAGAGTACCCCATTAGTGAAATGCTGATGGAAAATTCCCCAGAGCTTTTTGTTGATTTTCTCCAGAAAGGGGATTTTGAAAGGGTGCAGAGAGGGGAATATAAGTACTTGAAAGATGGAAAACTTGTAGATGCCCTTAGGAAGCGACGCTTTGCGGAGACTTTAACACAGGCCTTAGTACAGACGCCTGACCGAAGAGAGCTGCTTATGGAAGCCTTGGCTGTTTTTGCGCATAAAAAATCAAAAAGTCCAGGGGATTTGTCAGATTTCTATAATGCTTGCCTGGGGAAGTCGTGCGTAAGCGAGGAGCTTTTTACGTCTTGTTGGGATGAGGGCCATTTTCTTGAGCTTAGAAAAGCCACCTCGAGCGACCCTGCAAGCTTTTATAATCTCTCACTGGGAGAGATTAAGCTTCTCATCCAGTGTGAGAAGCGTCTAAGGTTTATGCCTCTCAACTACTCTAACGTAGTCGTTTCCCTCAACGAAGCGACATACTGCTTTGCAGATTGCGTGGAACCCACCCTCCGCGACATCCTTATGAGGGTCATTTTTACCCCCACAGCTGAACCAGACCTTGGCACCACTTTTGATGCCAGACTGCTGCCTGAGGGGCCCGCTAAAGCCTATTTTTCAAAATTCTCCACATGGGATGTCTTGTCTTCCACCGAGGCCCAGCAAGCCTGGGCGCAAAATTTAGTGGGCAAAAAAGATCTCGGCTTCATTTATGTCAAGAAAGACCTGTTTGAGCTTAAAAGTGGTCTTTCCAACGGCTTTCTGGTTTTGCGCTATCTTTTGGGGATGCCGTCCTATGAATTTACTGTAGACTTTGAAAAAGAGTTGGAAGATCTTTCTGCTCAACTTTCTAACCAAGATCGAGAGGTGAGGCTAAGTTTCAAAGAAAAGCCCGAGCCAGGTTCCGATTTTGGAGCTGTAGAGTTGTTTATTGAGGGTAACAAGGAAGCAACGCTTGAGATTGAAAACAAGCATTCTCAGTACCAGACGTGCCCTTCTCAGAATTCCCAATGGGCAGAGCAGGTCATTCTGGCTGCCGGTGAATCCGCCCACGTTCCTGTGGGGGCGCACTTGCTGGGGGCCGTTCAGACCTTTTCTCGTAGGCTAGAGTTTGAAATGCCTGCCACGCTCGAGCATTTACTATCCTTGGCCCGGGGCTTGTCACCTCCTGAAAAGCTTGATTTTTATTACAGCTTAGATGGGAACAATATGGACCTAGGAGCTGCAATCTCTAAATTTATCATCGAAAACGACCTGGCTAATTTTTCTTATATACTAAACTTTTCTTGTGTAAACGATCATAGCGCCTATTCCAAGTTTTACTTTATTATGGCCCCAGTTATTAGGCAAGAGCGCCTAAGCGTTACTCAGTTACAGCAACTTATGGAGGCCATGCCTTTCCTTATGAACCAGAGGGATCGCGACGGTAGTCTTTTAGATTGGGCTCTTAGTAACGACAAAGCGTGGCTTCTTGACTGGAAAGGCCAAAACGTGGAGGCATTAACAGTGTGTGCAACACAACGTTCAATCTCCAGGCTTATAGAAGCTTTAGACAATTACCCGAACCTCACTTTCCTAAGCCTTTCTGTGGCTTATAAGTGCCTTTCCCAAGAACAAGTGGGTTGCCTTCTAAGGAAAATCAAAAGTCTGGAGAAGTTGGAAAACCTGCATTTTCCAGGCTGCACAGGCCTAGACTGCGAGGCTTTAATTGAAAGCCTTCCAGATGGCATGGATATGTTGCAGCTGGATGTTCCTGTGACGTCAGAGCTTGACAAAAAGAGCCTTGCAGACAGGGTGAAGAGGTTTTTGAGAAGATTCCCCGAAGGAAGGTTCTATAACCAGGCTGCCCTATCACAGGAGATGGCGCGCTCCGTTTTGGAAGAGCTTGCTCAAGAAAAACTGCCCCATCGTAACTTTGTTGTCAAAACTGAAGAAGGCGGCGTGGAAGCTATTTACAAGCAGGTGGATGCTTGGGCTCAAGCCTTGGAGAAGGGGGCTGTAGCTTAGCGTTTTAGGCAGCTGGAATGGAAAAAATGAAAAATTATATACTCTGCTTTTTGATTGCGGTTTGTTTCCAATCTTCTTCCACGGTAGAACTCGTAATCTATGCCCCCTCGTCATTCGCCACCGGAGTTGGGCATTGGGCCAAGAAAGAGTTTGAAGAAAAGCATAAATGTAAAATCACTTATAAGCCTTTTAGTGGGCTGGTGCATCTTCTTTCAAGCAAGTCCTTCCGGGCGGGGGGGGATGGCGTTGTATGCGTTTCCCATGAGATGCTAATGAAAAAGGAAATTGAGGATCTATTTACGCCTCTGTCTGTCCAAACGTTCGGAAAGTTTCCCAGCTGGAAAAGTCATAAATTTATCCCCCTTTCCTACAGCGTATTAGGTTTTGTTTACGACACCAAGAAGCTTAAAAAGCCCATTCATAATTTTGAAGATCTAGTGAAGTCAAAAGAAAAAATTATCCTTATGGACCCCAGGACGAGTAACCCGGGCCTAGGTCTTCTTCTATGGATCAAGAGAATATACGGCCCCCAGTCTTCAACCTATTGGAGAAGGCTCTCTCCCCAAATTCTAACCATGCCGAAAAGTTGGTCTGAGGCCTATGCACTTTTTATGCAGGGGGAGGCTCCCATCGTGCTGGGGTATATCACTTCTCCAGCTTATCATCGGCTGATGGAAAAGAAGACCAATGTGAAAAGTATTTCTTTCACAGAGGGAAACTACATCCAAGTTAATGTGGCAGGTATCTTCAAAAGCTGCCGTCATAAACCTCTTTTAGAAAGCTTTATCCATTTTCTCCTAAGCAAGAAAAACCAAAAAAGGTTTGTATTTCAAGACTGGTCTTATCCTGCTATTGTGTTGGATAAACCTTTGCCCGAAGAGTTCCGAAACCTAGAACCCAAGGACCAGCCTCTGGCTTCTGCAGATATTCTAAAATATAAATCTCAGTGGCTAAGGGAGTGGAAGGAAGCTCTCTCTTAGTATGGAATCAAAAGACGGGGTTCTACGCCCCTGGCTCTTCTTCTAAACCCTGAGAGCCGGGCAGAGAATTAAGCTGAGATCACTGATGAAAGCTAACCGCAACAAGATCCTTTAAAGCCATGAAGCATTTCCTCAATAGCAGCAGAGCTAGTCTTCTTCTTTCCAGAAGGAATATACCCTTTTTTGCCTCTTTAGCTTTCTCTTTGTCTCTGGATTTGGCCTGCCTTGTCTTGGTAGGGTTCCTCTTTTCATTCTCGATGAAGGGTTCTTTTATTTTTTGGGACACTTACTATTTGAGGGTATTGGGATTTACTTTCCTTCAGGCTTTTGGCGGTGCTCTCCTCTCGCTTGCTGTATCCTTTCTCATCTTATTCCCAGCGCGCCAAATTCAAAAAAGCTCCTTTGGAAATATTTTCACCGCCCTTCTCAACTTGCCCTTTTTTATTCCGAGCCTTGTGGGGTGTCTTTCTCTGATCCTTGTTTTTGGCCAAAATGGTGCATTGAGTGTTCTCTTTAGGAAGCTGGGTCTTGGGTATTCTACTTTTATATATGGGCTGCCAGGGATTCTTTTATGTCACGTTTTTTATTATGCACCGTTCTGTTTGCGTATTTTTAACAGGTCTCTCGATTTGGTGCAGCCCGAATACGGGCGCCTGGGCACACTCTTGGGGTTTTCTCGTTTCCAAAAATTTCGCCATATCGAGTGGCCTTTTATCAGACAAGAGGCCCTATCCGGCTTTTGTCTGGTTTTTATTTACTGCTTAAGAAGTTTTACGACGATCCTTATTTTGGGTGGCACGCCGCGTACCACTACCCTCGAAATTTCCATCTTCCAAGCCGTTCATTTCGACGGTGATTTAGGGGCTGCCTCTCAGCTGGCGTTCTGCCAATTTTTGGTAAGCCTGGGGAGCTTTCAGACGCTCCAATGTTTTAAAAAGCCAGAGCCCAACACAGTGCCTGCCTTGAGAAGACCGATACCCTCTCAGCCTCTCCGCGCCCTGGATAAGATTGTAATGGGTGGGGCCGGCTCATTCTTCCTGTTGCCTCTTCTTCTTATCTTTGGGACAGGCCTCAGTTCGAAGTTAATCACCCTCTTGGGGCAAGCTGAGCTTTGGAAAGCTCTGGGGTTCAGC
>CAYXFG010000074.1:0-5340 GCA_964464225.1 uncultured Holosporaceae bacterium | reverse complement strand
TGAGGAAGCTGTAAGAAGGAAAAGTAAAAGTCCTTGAGATCTCTCTCCCCTGTTTGTGTATCGGTGATATGATGGTGGGAGAGATATCCCTTCTTATGGGGGAACACGGTGAAATTGGTGATGGCCAAGAAGGTTACCTTTTTCAGGTCTTGGTAATCCACGCCTTTATCGCGTTGCTCGATGTAAGTCTTGGCTGCATAGTATTGAGCTCGTTTTTCAAAACCAGAATCATGGGCTACCTGCATTTCCACAATAAAATGTTCACCAGATTTGTCTGTGCACAAGATATCCACAATACTGGTCCTCAAAGCCGCAATTTCTGGATCTTGGTTGGTCTTGAGGAACTTCACGTCTTCAATGGGGTTACCCTGGCGCTGAAAGATATCATTCAAAAAATGAATGAGAATATCCTTATTCCTTTCGGTCCCAAAGACTCTCTTAAAGGCCAGGTCGTTTTTGACGTCTAAAAACTTACCAATCATGATGGGATTCCACAGATAAAACGCCTTGTTTGTCAAGGCAAATAAGATTTAGCTTTGCATGAACTGTACCACACCTATAAAAATATGGGAATGCGATCAACCGTTCGGAGAAACAAAAGATCTCCTTTTCTCTTTTTTGAATCTCTAGGAGATTCCTAACACTTCTTGTTTTTGATATTTCTAAGGCGCCACACCTGCCAAAACCGTGGGTCGGGCTTGCCGGGGGGGCCGGTTTCGTTCTATAGTGTCGGGCTCACTTTTCCCGGTGAGGCCTGGCCCCCCGGTTCAGCCTCTTGGCTCAGCCCCGGGGCTCCCCCCCTCGTTCAGCCGCTTTGGCTCGCTCCTGGGGCCCAGCCCCCTTTGTCCACAGGTCGCGAAAGAAGAACTTTATGATTAGAGTCGAAAAAATTTCCAAGTCTTTCTCTGGCAAAACTGTCCTGGGTCAGGTCACTTATCATTTTCCCAAAGGGCAGAAAATAGCCCTTGTGGGCGCCAATGGACAAGGAAAGACGACTTTTCTCAACATGCTCAGCGGCTTGGATGTTGCGGATAGTGGCCACCTTATCAAGCCCAAGGAAATGACCTTGGCTTTTCTTCCGCAATCTCCGAACCCTCATCCTCTCCCCACTTTGCTGGCCGAATGCATCGCGGGGCACAAAGTGCTTTGCGATCTCAAGGTAAAAATGGAGACTCTGCTGGGCGAGATGGAAAAAAACTATAGTGAAGAGCTGTATGCAGACTACGATACCTGTCTGACCACCTACCAAAATCTAGGGGGGTACCAACTGGAAGGGCAGGCGGAGAAGGCGCTTTTGGGGCTGGGCTTTAAGGAAGAGCAGCTGAGCCAGTGCCCTTTGGCTCTTTCCGGCGGTTGGCGCATGCGTCTGGAGTTGGCTAAAACTTTGATCTCTGGTCCAGATTTTTTGATCCTGGACGAGCCCACCAACCATCTGGATATCCCCAGCATCGAATGGCTGGAAGACTATCTTTCGGCCTTTAGGGGAACCGTTCTGTTTGTGTCTCACGACCGAGCTTTTTTAAATGCCTTGGCCACTGTTACCCTTTACTTAAATCAGGGCAAGCTCCAAGAGTTCATAGGAAACTTTGATGCCTTCCTGGAGCAAAAAAATCAGCAAGGTGAATCCAATCTTGCCGCCCGGGAAAAGATTGTGCGCCAACAAACCCATATGCAAAAATTTGTGGATCGGTTTAAAGCCAAGGCCTCCAAAGCCAGGCAGGCCCAGAGCCGCGTTAAAATGATCCAGCGTTTGGAAGAAGTTTTGTCAGGCGTAGAGGGCGCTGAAACCTCTCAGCGGGTACAGTTTCCCAAGCTAGAGATTCCTCCCAGTGGGAAGGAAGTGTTGCGACTGGAGAAAGTGGACGTGGGGTATAAGACGCCTCTCTTGAAAAATATTTCTCTGACCATTCAAAGAGGTCAGCGCATTGGGATCATCGGCGTTAATGGTGTGGGAAAGAGCACGCTCTTGAAGACCTTGAGTGCAGAGCTTCCTGTGCTGCGGGGTACCCTGACCATGGGATCTCATGTGTCTCTGGGTTTTTATACTCAGCAAGCCGCCGAGCTTTTGGAGGGTCACAGAAGTGTCTTTGAATGTCTCCAAGATCAGAACCCTGATCTAAGCGACTCCATGCGACGCGCTTTGTTGGGCATGTTTCTTTTTAAGAAAAATGATTTATCGAAACCGGTCAAGGTATTGTCGGGAGGCGAGCGGGCCCGTCTGGCTCTTTGTGGAATCCTCTCCAGGCGTCCCAATTTCTTCCTTTTGGACGAGCCTACGAACCATTTGGATATGATGACCTCTGAAATCTTGGCAGAAATGCTTAATCAGTATGCAGGTACCGTGGTCTTTGTTTCCCATGACCGAAGCTTTGTCGAGCAGGTGGCCACCTCCTTGATTCAGATAGAAGCGGGAGGCCAGGTTATAGGCTAGACCCCCCAGGTGTGGGTGATCCAAGACATAACAAAGAGGCTGGCCAGGGCCGTGAAGGTGAGGGGGAGGATATACTTTACAAAGGTCTTATAAGCTTGCTGGGGCGAAAGGGAGGGCAGCAGAGACTGGAGAAAAAGAAACAAACAGCCCACGAGGCCCACCTTCCCCAGAAACAAAGCCAAGGACCCCATGGAAGAGAAACAGGCGCCCTCCATGAATAGAAGACCCCCCGTTAGAAAAAAGAAGGCAGCGTCCAAAGCTCTTATGGTTTGACAAAGCACTTTTTCTTCAAGGCTGTGGAAGGAGGAGCAGGAAAGGCCCTCGCTTTTGTGCAGAAGAGAATAAGCTATTACATACAAAGCCGGCAAAGCGGGGAACTGGGCACCCAGGCCAAAGTGCGGCTGAAAGAGGCAGATTTCCTGAAGCGAGGCCGCATGCGTCCAGCTTAGAACAGAAGCCAGGACACCATAAACGGTCAAAGCGAACAGTATACGGTTCACAAAAAGAGGGGGACCGGACGTGCTGGAGAGACTTTCACTTTGGGGAAGGGGTGGGAAAAAAATCTTCAAAAGCCAATACATGAAAACATAGAATAAAGTGGGCGTATCCAGAGGGGGGCCATAGCTCGCCGAGGAAGAGGGCCCCAAAGCCGAGCTTAGAACCCATATGCCCCCCAATGAAATAGACAAAGAAGGAAACAGGGAAAGAGAAAGATTCAATTTACTCTTCATGTGAGGCTGAAACCTGTCTCCAGTGGAGGGCTGCCTGCTGCATAAGCCCCGAGGCCCTGCCGATGGGATTAGAGAGAAAAAATTTTGAAAGAGAGGGGCTTTTCTCAGGGAAAGTCCCGGCCAGGGGTGAGGAAGACCAAGGTCCGTCTGGGTTCTCATGGAAGGCTCTGGTCGGCCCAGAGGAACCTTCTCGCTGCTTAAGAAAGGGGTGATCTTGCAGGAGGCTTTCCACAACTTCGTCATGGTTGACGTAGGGAAGCGCGGTCCCTGTCAGCTCTGATAAAGCTCGTATGATTTTCCAGTCTTCCTTGGCGAGGCCCGGGGGAGCGATCTGAGGTTTGATAAGCTGGGGCCTACCTTCCGCATTCACATAGAGCGCGTTCTTCTCTGGAAAAGTGGCGCCTGGAAGGATGACGCGGGCCCGGGCGGCTCCCCGATCCCAGTGGGTGCCTTGGTAGATGATAAAGGTGTCTCCAAAGTTGTGGGGGTCGATTTCATCCACGTTCAAAAGATAAAGAGCTCTCAGTTTTCCGCGCCGTGCCTGCTCCAGGATCTGGTCCGTGTTGTACCCCCCCGGCTGGGGCAAAAATTGAACCTCCATGCCTCCGATGGCGCCGGGCGCGGCGTGGAGGAAGTTGGCACCCTCCCAGCTTTCCCTATCCACATCATAGAGATGGGCAATGTCCACAGATGCGGCATGGATCCCTTGCCCTTGGGGATGGCTCAAAGCGTGGGGCCCCACAATCATTAAGGGCTTCTTAGATTTTTGGAGGGTTTCACAAAACGGATGCTTTCCCCGTCGTATGTCTTCGAGGACTTCCAGGTTATTACTGGTGAGAGGCGGCGTGCGCAAAGTCAACCCTTTGGCAAGGAAAGACCCCACACAACACACAGGGACATCTTTTTCCAGTAGCAATCTGGAAAGAGCCAGGTAGAGGAGGGGTGCGTCCTGTTCCAGGGTGCAGCCTATCAGCAAGACGGCATCTGCCTCCCTCACTTTTTCCCAAGGCGTATTAAAAAGGTAAGAGGAGCGGTCCTTGAAAGAGAGAGGAGGGCCCTGGGGGCGGCAGTCGCGGTGGGGAGTGCCCCTCAGATCCAACCATTGCTTCATGAGATAGAGAGTGCTGGTGTCGGCCAGCTCGCCTGAGAGAGCACCCATCTGGGAGGGTAAAGCCTCGGTGAGGACTTCCACGATGTGATGGAAAGCCTCCCCCCAGCTTACGGCCTGCAATTCCCCACCTTGGCGCAGGAAAGGCTGATCTATTCTGTTTTTATGCAGACCCTCATAGGAAAATCGGGTCCTGTCTGAGATCCAGACGGTCTTTGTTTTGTCTTCGGCGGGCTGAGGCTGAATGCCCACCACCTGGTCACGGGCCACCTGTAAAAGCACCGGGGGCATGAAGGTATCCATGACGTCCAGGGAAGGTCTCCCTTCTTTTTCCCAGGTGCTGAATTTTTCCCCCAGAGGGAAGGGGACCAGGGCACCAGCTGGGCACACGTCCACCATGGCTCCGGAAAAGGTGGTCTCGGCCAGGGCATTAACCGAGCTGATTACTTGAAGCCGCCCTGTCTCGTGGCGACCGGATTGACCCAGATAATAGTCTTTGAGAGCCACACACCTTTGACACCCTACACATCGAGATAAAACGGGCAGGACCAAAGGGCCCTTTTGGAGGTGCGTTTGCGGGGCGGTGCTCGCCTCGGGCTCTGAGAGGGGGGGGCGAAAGAGAAGTACCATGTCTTGAATCTCACAACCCCCATTTTTGGGACACACGGGACAGTCAAAGGGATGAGATTGCAAAAGAGGTGTTAGCACGCGCCTGTGATTTTCCCTGAGCCAGGCAGAATCCGTGTGGACGACCATGCCTTCTTGAACAGGTGTATGGCACGCCGCCTTCAAGGCTTTCTCAGGGCCTACTTCTACATGGCACAGTTGGCAGAAGTCCTGGGTCTGGATTTCTGGATAGTGGCACAGTGTGGGCACAAAAACCCCCACCCGCTGGCAGGCCTGTAGGATGGTCTCTCCCTCCTTGCAGCTTAGGGTTTCATCATTTAGGGTAAACTGCAGAGTTCTCATGGGCTAGGGGTTATGCCAAAGGGAAATAGAATTGCTTATCAAGACACATTTACTATACGAAACTTTTTTGTAACTTCCTAGGGTGAAGCATCAGTTTTCGG
>CAYXFG010000073.1:2416-5347 GCA_964464225.1 uncultured Holosporaceae bacterium | reverse complement strand
CCTGTGCCAGGGTTCCTGGCTCTCTTTGCTCGTTGGGGTATACGAGGCAAAACTGCTTGGTTCGACCGCGCTGACCTTTCTCCATGAGAATTTCTTGAGTACTTCCCAACTGAGTGTGGAAAAATCGGCTCTGCAAGTCTTTCGCTATCTGACGCAATTTCCTAGCACGCCCCTTAATAAGGGAGGAAGGCACCGGAGGAATTTTAGCCGCAGGGGTGCCAGGTCTGGGAGAATAGGGAAAAACATGCAAGAAAGGGATATGGCATTCCATTACAAGATCACAAGTCTGTTGGAACATTTCTTCTGTTTCCGTGGGAAACCCCACAATTATGTCTGCTCCAAAAACAGCGTCTGACCTTAGGCCCCGGATAAGCTTACAAATCTTGATTACATCTTGACGGGAATGACGTCTTTTCATGCGCTTGAGGATCAAATCATCTCCGGATTGCAGGCTGAGATGCAGGTGAGGCATAAGTCTCTGGCTTACGTGGAGAACATGCAGTAGATCGTTATCTATGGCCATGGGGTCCAGGGAGGAAAGCCGGAGACGGGGCAGCTCAGGCACATTGGAGAGGACTCTCTTGATTAGCTGGCCCAGAGTAGGCTGCCCAGGCAAATCCTTGCCATAAGAAGCAATATCGACGCCCGTGAGCACTACTTCTTTGAAGCCCTGATCGACCAGGTGCTGAATTTGCTGCGTAATAAGACCCATGGCGGTGCTGCGATTCCGGCCTCTTCCCAGAGGGATAACACAGTAAGTACAATCATAATCGCAGCCATTCTGAATTTCTACGAAAGCTCTTGTCTTACCTTCGAAAGCGCTGATGAGATGAGGAGAGGTCTCCTGGACACGCATAATGTCAGAGACCAGGAGCTTATCAGAAGAGGCTGAATAAGATTCTATCTGAAGCTTTTCGTGGTTGCCCAGAACCTTGGACACCCCTTCGAGGGAAGAGTAAATCCCCGGATTAATCTGAGCACTACAGCCCGTAACGATGATCTGTCGCTCGGGTTGTTCCCTCCTGAGACGGCGAATTTCTTTGATGGCCTCGCGCTCAGCGTCCGCAGTAACGGCGCAAGTATTCACAATGACAGCGCTGGTAAGCCCCGCCCGGGCGGCCAGATCAGAGATAACCTGAGATTCATAAATATTAAGCCGACACCCGAAGGTGACTACTTTATTTGTCTGAGAGGAAGGCGATTGCGCTGCGTCTGAAGAGCTCATTCCATGTCCAAAAAATGGGGCGAATGATGGGACTCGAACCCACGGCATCCAGTACCACAAACTGGCGCTCTAACCACCTGAGCTACATCCGCCACACACCCTCCCATCAATACAGGGACGCTTTGCTCTCGTCAAGCTTCTTTATCTCTTAGGAAGCCATAACCAGGGAAGGTTGAACATTCTCGGCCTTAAATATCCTAAGGCTCTCTTTTTCAGCCTCTGCCAGAGACCTCGGCCCCTTTAGTCTAAGAGCGTACCTGGAAGCATGGTCGCCCTTCATACTTTTGTGTAGCGTCATCTCATAACCCTTGGACCTTAAATAAAGGTAAGCCTGACGTGACTTATCAAAAGAGTGAAATGAAGCAATCTGTACCCAATATCTTTTTTCAGACCCGACCGATGAAGCCCTTGGGGGGGTCTGAAAGAACAGACCAGGCCGCGGCGCGTTTCTCGCTATGAACAAGGAACTCTCCACAGAAGTGGGGTCTTGGTCTATGTGCAGAAAGTTTTTGGGGTCAAAAAGAATTTTTTTGAACTGGGGGGGTGGCCCATAGGAAGATATACCTGCTTTGTAAAGAGCTCCTTCCTTATAAGAGAGTGAAGAGAGACTATGTTGGAAAGGTTTTTTCACCAGCCAAAGCCCATCTAGACGTTCAGGGGGCGGAGCAGAGGATTGAACCTTCCCATGATCGCTTTTTTCTGGGAGTTTGGACGAAGCCGAAGCTGGAACTGCGGGCTTAACGCTCCCCTTTTTTTTGAGTGATTGTAAATAGCGATGAATTACGGGCTTCACAGTTGACTCAATTTTCTTCTCAAGATAGGCCCCGTCTTGCTGCACCAACGTTGGCAACGTGCCCAAACTAAACCTTTTGCCCTGCCAAGAGGACATCAGGTATCCCCCCCAAAAAAAGAGGAGACCTATGATTACAAGTTGAACGAGAGCTTTGCCCATGGGTACATTCTTACAGTTTGGTTACGCGCTCACAATGTTCTCACCCGGAGAAACTACAGAAATTTCTCCAGCCCAAGCACACATAAGGACACAGGATTGGGTGACTATCGGCACACCGCCCAGCACTACGGAGGAAGATCCTGGCATCCAGGGCCCTGCTAGCACGGGAAGGCAAGGGACTGGCGTAAAGACCCCGGCGTGAGAGGCCGTAGCCGCAATGACCTGGGGGTTGGACACGCTCATACACAGCCCGAAGGCGGGTATGTTCAAACCAGGTTGCGCGTCTGCTATGGTGGCCACCGCCTCCGCGGGCGCTGTAACTGCGGGCACCGAGGGGGCTACGACGAGACTCCCGGGGGCCGTGCCTTCGGTGCACTTAATAATTGCCCCTCCTGTCAACACTGATGTCATGTTTCCCTGCCTTTGTTTGTTATTTTTTATTAGTATAAAACCTTTTTTTGTGGCATTAAACACATATCTGCTCCAACCGTTAGTTTTCTGCCTTAAAGGGCGAAATTATTCCCCGCGTGAGACGGTATGACTAAAGAACAACAGTTACTTTTAGACTTCCCCGAAACCCCCTCCCTGACGGCCGACTCCTATGTGGAGCTTCCTGAAAACAGGACCAGCCTTCGCATACTTTCATCCCCTGAACATTGGGGCACATATGGAGCGCTGGTCTATGGACCGACCAAAAGTGGGAAGACCCACTTGGCGCGGGTTTTTCAGGAAAGACACCGTGCTTTTTGGATAG
>CAYXFG010000073.1:0-2406 GCA_964464225.1 uncultured Holosporaceae bacterium | reverse complement strand
AACAAGGATTTAGTGGAGCTGGGCCTGGGCTTGGATTGGGTGAGAGAAGAGTCGTTCTACGTCTTAGACAACCTTTCAGATCACCTGCCCCTCCATGAAACTACAGTTTTTCACCTGCTGAATCTTGTTAACTCCAAAGGATCTAAAATCCTGGTGACTTGCAGCACTCCCATTAAAGCCTATGAGATAGTGCCAGACCTGCAATCAAGATTGCTGTCCTTGATACAGTTAGACATTATTCTTCACCCCTCTTCTGTGCGGGCTATTCTCTCAAAAATAATGGAGGACAAACAATTGGTAATTAAGGAGACTGTGATTGATTATCTCTTGACCAGGTTTTCCCGCGACATACGGGAAGTAGCCGCCTTCCTGGAGAATCTCAATGCGCGCTCCCTCCAGCAAAAAAGGCCTATTTCGATCCCCTTTATCCGCCAAGCCCTTCTTGAGGTCGAAAGGCGAGAATAGGAATCTGACACATCAATTGATGTTGTTTACAGTGGTCGGGACGGGAGGATTCGAACCTCCGACCCCCTGGACCCAAACCAGGTACGCTACCAGGCTGCGCTACGCCCCGCTCTCACATGGGGGTTTCTTATCACGCCTTACAAAGCTGAGCAAGAAAAACTTGGTTCTTAAGCCGGAATTCTACAGGGTAAGGGGGCCTCAGCATGGCGCCGGGCAACCTACCTTTTGGAAAAGCCTCAAAAGCATACGCAAAGGAGAATTTTGAGGTGCTCGCAAAAAAGGGTCTTGTTTTATTATAGACTCGGCCATGGACTCAGCTTCGCCCAGTAGGCTCATGTGATCTGGAAGCTCTACGCTCTTAAAGGAGGGTAGCCCACTTTGCTTGGTGCCGAATAGATCGCCACCTCCTCGCAGTCTCAAATCCTGTTCAGCGATAAGAAACCCATCGCCAGATGTGCACAGTATCTTAAGGCGCTGGCGAGCTATCTCTGTCAAATTCTCGTAAAGAAGGATACAGAAAGAAGACGCGACGCCCCGCCCCACGCGACCCCGCAGCTGGTGAAGCTGGGAAAGTCCAAAACGCTCAGCGTGTTCCACCACCATAAGGTTAGCTTCTGGCACATGGACCCCTACTTCAACCACCGTTGTGGCTACCAGGACTTGGGTTTTTCCTTCAGAAAATTCTTTCATAGCTTTTTCTTTCTGGCTGGCGTCCAGTTTCCCGTGCACCCTACTGACCTTTGCGCCAAACATCCGAGATAGAAAAACAAAGCGTTCTTCTACATCGGTCCCTTGAAAGGCCTCGGATTTTTCGATGAGAGGGCAGATCCAATAAGCGCGCCCCCCTTTCTCGAGTAGGCGTTCCAAGCCTTTACAAACTTCCTCCAATTTCTGCAAAGGAAGGGCACGGGTTATTATGTCCTGCTTGCCGCCAGGCTTACAAAGCACCGACAGAGACAGGTCCCCGTAGAGCGTAAGCGTAAGCGTGCGTGGAATAGGGGTAGCGCTCATGAGAAGAACATGGGCGTCTTCAGATTTATCCATCAGTCTTTGTCTCTGAGCCACACCAAATCTGTGCTGTTCATCTATCACCACCAAGCCCACATTCTTGAAGACCACGTTTTCTTCCAGCAAAGCGTGAGTGCCCACCACAATGCAGCATGTGCCCTCTTTCAATCCTTGTTTTACTTTCCTTTTGGTCTCTTCTTTTTGGCTCCCCACCAGTATCTCCACTGCGAGATCCATACCTTTCAAGTATTCTTTCAGACCCTCATACAATTGAAAAGCCAAGATCTCTGTGGGAGCCAAGAGCGCTCCCTGTGCCCCATTCTCTGCAGCCCTCAGCAGAGCGAGAATAGCTACAATAGTTTTCCCACTCCCCACATCTCCTTGGAGAAGTCGTGTCATGCGTTGACCAGAGGACATGTCTGAGAAAATTTCTTCAAGAGCCTTTTCCTGAGAGGAAGTCAGCTTGAAGGCAAGCTGTTCTACCAGACGCTTTTGCAGCAGGCCTGTACCTCGCAGAGCATGGCAGGGGACTTGGCGTTGGTTTTCTCGGCGCAGCTTCAGGCAAAGAAAATGAGAGAAAAGCTCATCAAAAGCGAGGCGCTGGCGGAAAGATGAGCTGGGCCAAAGATCTTCTTCTTTAACCGCACCATGCAGGCGTCTGAGGCACGCCCCCCAAGAAGGCCATGCCTTTTTTTCTAAGAAAGGGGATGGGATCCACTCTGGCAAGGTCGGCAGCGTTTCAAGAGCGCACCCCACCGCTTTCTTCAGTGCCCTCTGGCTCAGCCCCCTGGTCAGTGGGTAGATGGATTCCGTGTAAGAACAGGCTCCACTTGTTTCATTCTCCAGGCGATCGGGATGCACGATTTTATAACCCTCTATGGTCTTCTCCATTTCCCCTCGGATAAGACACACGGATGCAGGTGGAAACTTTTT
>CAYXFG010000072.1:0-5399 GCA_964464225.1 uncultured Holosporaceae bacterium | reverse complement strand
CCAATCCTCTCTGTGCTTCATCCTGGGAGGTGCAGCGGGGGTCGGGGCGTCCCTCCGATCCCGGGCCTCCCATGTGGTGTGTCTGGGAAAAATGACCTGGCCCCATCTGCTGGCGCGGGTCCTCCTTTTAGAGCAAATCTATCGGGCCCAGCAGATTCTAAAGGGCCACCCTTACCACCGGTCCTAGCCCCATAGCTGTTCTCCCGAAGACAATTTCAAAAGGGGAAACCTGGCCTACATACAGGCCCAGATCTGGCGTCTCTTTCGCTAGGGCCTATGCCCTTCTGCACGGGCGGCTTCCCCAGGCCTCCCTCTGGGAGAACCAGGCACCCCGAAGAAAGCCGCGTTTCCCTGCAGCCTTTCCCAAGGGTTGAGCCCCTGCGGCCTGGATAGAGCCGTGCACGAGGGGAGGTCTAACCCAAGCTGGGCCTAAGATACGGCTACTTGGTCACCCATCCCAATGTAGGCGAGTGTTTTAAGAAGCGGAAATTTTTAAAAGAGTAGCTTGCGGAGTAGAGCCTATTTCCAATACAGCTGGTGTTCCCAAAGCGAAAGCATGATTCCAATCTCCGTGCCCAAAGCAAAAAGAAGGCGTCTCCATGGCTGATATAATAGAGAAGATGGGAATGGTTGTTCTCTGGCCGAATCTTGTGATAATCTTATCACATCGGCCTTCCACTTTAGAAAAGTCGGGATCTGAAAAAGATTTCCCGTGAAGCTGCCCAAAAATAATAGCCTGTGCGTTGTTAAATAACTCTCCTCTCCTGAGAGCTTCCAAAATTGAGTCAATTCTTGTGTAATCGTCAATTGTTTCAATCATCCAAATAGTAGATTGAGCCGGAACTTCATATACGGTGGTATAGTAATGCAGGGAGGACAGGTTGCCGCCCAACAAGACCCCTTTAAGATGACCTAGCTTCTGGGCTGCTGCCTTATTTCTGGGAGTAAATCCTGAATAAGTTATAACAGGGGTTTTTCCCATCAAAATATCTAGAGAACGCTCGAGAGGGGTTGAACCGTTTACAGCGGGATTCAAGGAGCCCTTGAAAAAAGAAAGAACCGGGGCATGCACGGTTGCAAAGCCAGAGGCGTTAAGAAACAAATGAAGGGAAGTGATATCGCTGAATCCCAGCAGGGGCTTGGGCGATGGGGGAGCGAAGTCTGCGTTCAGGCCTTCCCACATTTCGTGGGAAAGTCGGCCACCCCGTAGGGCCCATATGGCTTTTACAGTAGGGTCGTTAAATGCCTGCTTTAGATCGGCCAGAGCCGTTTCAACCTTCATGGCGCGTTCGGGGCAAAGAGGGTCTTTGTCCTTCAAGGCACCTTCATCCCATTTCGTTTGTAACCCAAAATTAGAGAGGTGTTCTTTTACGAAAGCAAGCGTGGAAAAGAGGTCTTCGGTGCTGGGGAAGCCATGGGAAGGAGCAATGATATAAACTGTGTCTCCAGGGACCAAGGGCTTCCAGGAATTATATCCAAAAACTTCTTCTTCTCCCACGGACCCAAAACAGCCCTGCAAGAAAAAAGTAATTAAAAAGACCCAACGTAACGGGCACACTTTGTATGGTTTCATGAATAGCCTCAAAATCTTAGGTTAAATGTAAATTTAGTTTTTGGTTTGTGGGTGGTTTTTTATTGTTCTTGCGCCCTTAAGAAAAACACCTTTTTTTCTGCCGTATCAACATGGGGAAACACTTGAATTCCAAAGCCATCAAGCTGTTTTTCAGGAAGACCTCGGTTATACCCCAAGGTGATAATATCTGTGCCTTCCCGGCCCAGAACCATGGCCGTGTGGCCGCCAGATCCTAAGGCAGAACCTCCCTCTTTAAAGGTTCGGCAAACGTACACGTCTCCTGGCTTTACGTCTTCTAAGCCAGAGACAGGAGCAAAGCACTGAGAGAGGGCTTCAAAAGAATCCATCTTATCAGAAAGTAATCTTTGGCTATGTCCATAAAACCCCCATTGGTCCATGGTGCTGAAGAGGATCTTACAGCCCGTAATGGAAGCCACCCAAGAAGAACAATCTTCAGGCCCAAAAGGTTTGCCTTGAGGATAACGAGGTTCAGATCTATGGCCTCCAAAAGCATAGCCATTATGAACCGTCAAAAACCCTGGTTTCCCTTCGAAATAATTGGGGACGTAATAAGCAGAACCTACAAGTGTCTCTTGCAGAGATACGGGCAAAGGTGTCACATGCACAAAGGTAGATTCATCAATATCTTTCATCCCTTGATCAAACACCTCAACCACAGAGGACTTTTTATTCAGTTCTTTTAATACGGACAAAAGAGCTGTCTTAAAGTTTGTTCCCTGCGTGGTGCCGTAAAACCCGGCGTCTAGGACGGCGCAGGCAGGGGCAGAGAGGTAGTCATAATCCGGCAATGTCTGCCCAGATAAGAGGGAAGCCACTGTGTGTTGATTGCCTAGAAGGTTGGCTGCTGCCTTGGTTGCGAAGGCCATTTTGTGGGTTTTCAATCCCCAGGTCGCTTCAATTCCTGCCTTCAGAAGTTCCAAAGCAGGAGCCATTCTTTCAAAGGATTGCAAATCTTCTTGAAAACGTTGGTGCAGAGCTGTAACCATGTCTTTTGCTTCAACATAACTGTCCTCAGCCGCACCTTTGATTTGCTTTTGTAAACCTTCCAGGGCTAGGTTCGTCTTTTGATGAAGTTCCTGGCTTTGGTCTAAGGCCTTTTGAACCAGCGCAGACGATCCCAGCGCGTGTTCAATTATAGAGTCGTAGGGGCCCGCTGTGACACAGAAAGAACTTGTCACCCAAAGGCCTAATATAAGCAGAAACTTCATCTTAAATTCCTTTTCATAATAATTATCCTGACTTTTTTATATATAAGAGCTAGCGTCAAGAAAATCAATCCTTTGGTTAATGTTGGGGCTAAGCAGGGTTTTTTCCCACCGAAGCCTCGGGGCTCAGCGCTGGGGGGACTGATCAGGCTCAAGCACCCGAGGTGTCAACTTGTTGGAAGAACCCCTTCACGTGCTTTATGATCCGGCTCTGGGTCTGAGGAGATAAATACGCATGCATGGGCAAGCTAAGCACTTCGCCCGCAGCTTTTTCCGTCTCCCCAAGACCTCCAGGCGCTTGAGGGTAGCCCTGGTACGGGGGTTGAAGATGCAAAGGTTTAGGATAGTAAATGCCCGTAGGGATACCGGCGTTTTCTAAAGAGGAGCGCAAGGCCTCCCTGTGGGGGGTACGCACCGTGTACTGGGCCCAGGTGGAACGGCTGTGAGGCGGCACCATGGGCACCTGTACATAGGGAGACAGGCCCACAGCATATATCTTTGCCCGGGCCTCACGCTCTTCCAGCTCCTGAGGGAAGATCTTTATCTTTTCCAAAAGTATAGCCGCTTGCAAGGTGTCCAACCTGCCTGTGATTCCTAATCTAAGAGTTTCATACCGGTGTTCGCCCTGACCATGGACACGGATTGAGCAAATTTTTCCATGTAATTCAGAATCATGGGTGAAAATCGCGCCGCCGTCCCCGTAGACTCCCAGGGGCTTTGCCGGAAAAAAGCTGGTGGTGGCAGCTGTGCCATAACTGGCCGTAGGGCGCCCCTTATAGGTGGCTCCCAGGCTTTGAGCTGCGTCATTGACCACCCAGATTTGTTCTCGTCTGGAGACCGCGAGGATGGCATCATGGTCCGCGGGTAACCCAAAAAGGTCCACAGAGATCACACCGCGAGGCGAAAGGCCGAGGGCTCGCGCCCTGGAGATGGCACTCTCAAGGCTGGGCACACTCAGGGTGAAAGTGGAGGGGTCTATGTCCACAAAGACGGGGGTGGCACCTCTTAGAGCCACGATCTCCGCCGTGGAAATAAAGGTGAAAGAGGGCACAAAGACGGCATCGCCAGGTCGCAAATCCAAAGCCATCATCACCATGGTCAAAGCGTCAGTGCCATCGGAGCACCCGGCAACGTAAGGGGTTTGGGCGAGCTCTGAAAGTTTTCTCTCAGCTTCTTGGCATTCCGGGCCCATGATATAATGCCCGTGGTCCAAGACCCGCAAGATAGCGGCCTCCAAGGGTTGGCGTATGCGGGCCTGCTGGGCGACTAAATCTATAAAAGGCAGGGGTCGGTCTTCTTTTTCTGTAATGGCCTCGTCCTGAGCTTTCAAAGAGGGCATGGCGTAACTCCTTAATAAGGTGGCGCGCCCGAGAGGATTCGAACCTCTGACCTTTGCCTCCGGAGGGCAACGCTCTATCCAGCTGAGCTACGGGCGCCTATCAAGTCCTCATAATAAGGCACGCTGGCCAGATTGGAAAGGCCGCAGGTGGCTTCTAAGACAGGTTCGTCATCAAGTTATGTTTCAGTTTATTAAGCCGCCCGCAGCCCCAGGGGCCCCCCCCAAGCTTGTTCTAAGAAAGACAAGGTAAGAAGGGGGGCTCTTGCTTAGGCACCTTTTTCCTGAAGAGGAGAAGCAAGCCTGGCTGTTTCTCTGGCCTTGGCAATGTTTTTGAATTGCTGAAGCATGCTTCCCGTTCCGGCGGGTATAAGGCGTCCCACGATGACGTTCTCTTTCAATCCCGTAAGCTTATCTGATTTTCCAGACACCGCAGCTTCGGTCAGAACCCGGGTGGTCTCCTGGAAGGAAGCGGCTGAGATAAAGGAGTTGGTTTGCAGACAGGCTTTGGTGATACCCTGAAGGATGGGACGAGCCTTAGCTGGCCTTTTGCCTTCCTTTTCTAGCTTTAGATTGTTTTCTTGGAAAAGGTTTTGGCTGACTTCTTCGCCCACCATGTACGTGCTGTCTCCGGGCTCTAGAACTTCGACCTTTTGCAGCATTTGGCGAATGATGACCTCGATGTGTTTGTCATCAATCTTTTCACCCTGCAATCGATAGATCTCTTGAACCTCCTCAATCAGATGCTCAGCCAGAGCCTCGACACCCATGATCCTTAAAATGTCATGGGGTACGGGCTTGCCATCGAGAAGTAGGTCACCTTTTTGGACCATATCTCCCTCATTGACGGATACATGGCGGCCCTTGGGAATGAGGTACTCAATGGGAGGAAGGGTAGAATCTTCAGGAACCACCATGATGCGACGCTTGGACTTGTAGTCTTTACCAAATTCCACCCGGCCTGCGCATTCTGAAATAACAGCGCTATCCTTAGGGCTGCGCGCTTCGAACAACTCGATGACGCGGGGAAGGCCACCCGTGATATCCCGAGTCTTCGAAGATTCCCTGGGGATACGCGCCAGAACATCGCCTGCTTTCACAGGTTGGCCGTTCTCAACGGTCACGATGGCATCCGCGGGTAGGAAGTAACGAGCCTCCAGACCATTGGGCAACATCAGAGGGGCGCCCTCACTATCTTTGATAACGATACGGGGTTTCAGCGTTGATCCTTTGGCGTGTGTGCGCCAGTCCATCACAACTTTGT
>CAYXFG010000071.1:0-5487 GCA_964464225.1 uncultured Holosporaceae bacterium | reverse complement strand
TATCTTTCTGTTGTCCCATGGGACTATCCCTGAAGGGACGGTTTATGGGACCAATGGAATTGCCATAGGATCTTCTTCCACCTCCGGCAATAGGCCTTCGGGAGGCTATACCAATGAAGACGTGGCCGTGGGGAACACCGCCACAGCCTATGGCGGAAGATCCATTGCCATCGGCCCTTTTTCCTCGTCTATTGGCACCGGTTCGGTGGTGGTGGGGGGAGAGGCCAATGCTACGAACACCCAAGGCGTGACTGTAGGAAACGACTCCAACAACGCGGGTATAGGAGGCGTTGCCATAGGGTCCCAAGTGAATGTTTTTGGGTGGGCAGATACAGCGGTGGGTCTTCAGGCCACGGCAGGCGTGTCGGGGGGAGCCACCGACTCTAATACGGCTTTGGGCGCCACCAGTAGGGCTGCGGGACAAAGCACCCTGGCCGTGGGCTATGGGGCCAGTGCTGAATCCACTAATTCTGCGGCGTTGGGGACTTCCTCTTTTGCTTCGGCTGCCAATAGCGTGGCTTTGGGATATGACTCGTGGAGCGGGAATTCAAATTCTGTGGCCCTGGGCGCCGGTTCCCAGACTTATGCAGATAATACGGTGTCTGTGGGCACGGTTTCGTCGACCCGTCGCATATCTAACGTCTCGGATCCCACACAGCTTCAGGATGCGGCTACAAAAAATTATGTGGACAGCGCTCTAAGCCAGCAAGAAAGCCGGCTTAAAAGTGATGCCACCCAGAGAATCAACGCGGTGGGGGCCATGAATATGGCTACCACCAACGCCATGATCAGCCCCAAAGAAGGCCAAAAAACCAGCGTGGGAGTGGGGGTGGGATCTTATGGAAACGCCAAGGCGGCAGCCGCTTCTCTGTCCCATGCCTTGACTTCGAATCTGCAGGTCAACGCTAACTTGGCCCTGGGTAACTCCGGGGAGAAAGCGGGCGGTGTTGGGTTTGGGATCTCGTTTTGACAAAAAAAGAGGGCCCGCCGACGGGTGGGGGCCCTCTGTGTAAAACCTGTGCTTGTGACGTTAGCGTTTAGAGAACTGGAAGCGGCGACGGGCTTTGGCACGTCCAAACTTCTTTCTTTCAACCACGCGGCTGTCTCGCGTCAAAAACCCATTGGTTTTGAGAACGGCCCTTAGAGCAGGCTCAAACAAGGCCAGAGCCCTGCTGAGTCCATGCCGCATGGCTCCTGCCTGCCCGGAAAGCCCGCCCCCTACGATGGTGCACTCCACGTCGTATTGACCTGAGCGGTTGGCTACGTTAAGGGGTTGGTTGATGATCATGCGCAAGGTGGGCCGGGCAAAATAGGTTTCTATGCTGCGGGCATTCACAGTGAATTCCCCCGAGCCAGGCCGTATCCAAACTCTGGCGACGGCATCCTTGCGGCGGCCTGTGGCGTACATGCGGCCTTTGGAATCCAGCTTGCGGGGAGCATCATTCTGCTGCTTTTTGTCAGCCTTGGTTTTGACAGCGTCCACTTTGGTTTTTATTGCGGCCAGCCCTTCCAGGGAAGACATTTGCTCGGCGGGTTCTTGGAGGGCCTCGGTGGGAGACATAGCTTCCAAGGACATGCCACGCATGGAGCCAGATTTCGAAGGCGTACCCTTGGGGGTTGAAGAAGAGCGAGAAGCGACTTTCGTTCCAGCTTTCTCTGTCTGCTTTTTGGCTCCTACCTTTTCCCCAGACTTCTCGGGGGATTTCTTTTCAGCGGGGGCAGCCTTCAGGGTCTTTTCCTTCTTGGTGCTCGGCTTCTTTTCTGTAGAGGGGGAGGCCATCTTTTCTGGGGAATCTTCCTGGGGAAGGTCTTTTTCAGTCGTGATTTTGTCAGCCATGGCTAGCTCCTTTTGTTCTTAGAATTCATGGCCCCTACATCCAGGGGCTGAGGGTCTTGGGGGGCATGGGGGTGCTGCGTCCCTTTATAGACGAAAAGGTGTTTCATTTGAGCTCGTCCCAAGGGCCCTCTGGTGATCATCCGCTGGACCGCCTTAATGATGACACGCTCGGGGTAGGGGCTGGCCAAGATCTGTCCAACTGATCTTTCTTTGATGCCTCCTGGATGGCCCGTATGCCAATAAAATATCTTGTCTCTTAATTTGTTGCCCGTTAACTTGATCTTTTCTGCGTTGATAATAATCATATTGTCACCGCAGTCCATGTGGGGCGTGTACTGGGGTTTATGCTTTCCGCGCAGGTACATGGATACGATGGAGGCAAGGCGGCCCAGCACCAGATTTTCTGCGTCAATGACGTACCAGTTTTTCCGGATCTCTGAGGCCTTCAAAGAAAATGTCTTCATAAAAATCTCTTTCTTTAAATAAAGAATAACCGACTCCTTATACGGTAATCTGCGGCAAAAAGCAAGCGGGGCAAAGGAAAAAGGATGCGGTATCTAGGTACCTTTTTTCCAAGATAGAGGTTGTGGTCCTTTTGTGAAAATACCAGAGAGACTGGATTGTTCTGGGCAGGCAGCCTTTCCAGAAGAGATCATTTCTTATATAGTCTAGTAGCAATGAATTTTATTCGCCAGCTGAAAGACCCCTGCGCCGTTCTTAATCCAGCCCAGCTTGAAGCTGTGTCTGTGACCCAGGGGCCTGTTCTGGTGCTGGCTGGAGCCGGCACCGGGAAGACCCGGGTTTTGATCTCGCGCATCGCCCATCTTATCCGAGAGAAAAAGGCCCACCCCTCCGAGATCTTGGCGGTCACGTTTACCAATAAAGCCGCTCACGAGATGAAGTCTCGGCTTTTGTCCTTTCTTGACCACCCTCTGGAGGGGATCTGGCTTGGGACCTTTCATTCCCTGGGCGCTCGATTTCTGAGGCAGCATGCGGAAGCTGTGGGTTTAACGCCCTATTTCACTATTCTCGATACCGATGACCAAGAGCGCATCGTAAAGCAGATTATGAGCGCAGAACGCCTGGATGATAAAAAGCAACGTGCCCGATTGTTCGTGACTATTATTAGTCAGTGGAAGGACCGGGGGCTGTATCCCTCCCACATCACGGAAGCTTATCTGCAATGGGATAAGGCCCGGGAAGCTCTTGCCATTTACCAGGTTTACCAGGAACGTCTCAGGATCATCAACGCTGTGGACTTTGGGGACCTTCTTCTGGGATGCTTGGCCCTCTTCCGGGAAAATCCCAAGATTCTGGAGGTCTACCGTGAGAGGTTCAAATATATCTTGGTGGATGAGTACCAAGACACCAATGTGGCTCAGTATTTGTGGCTGAAGCTTTTGATTAATTCCCAGCAAAATATCTGTTGTGTGGGGGATGATGATCAGTCCATTTATGGGTGGCGGGGCGCAGAGGTAGAAAACATCCTTAGATTCGAGAAAGACTTCCCAGGGGCGGCCGTGATCCGGCTCGAGCAAAATTACCGCTCTACACCCTCCATTTTGGGTGCAGCCTCAGGGTTAATTGCCTTCAATGAAGGTCGCCTGGGAAAGACTTTGTGGACCGAAAAGCCCCAGGGGGATCCCGTGTTTATAAAAAACGTTTGGGACAGCCAGGAGGAAGCCAGATGGGTGGGACAGCGTATTGAAGCTTGTCGTCGCGAAGGCATAGATTTGAACCAAATAGCCATCCTTGTGCGTGCAGGCTATCAAACCCGTGAGTTTGAGGAGCATTTCATGACGGCTTCCCTCCCTTATAGGATGGTGGGAGGGCTTAAGTTCTATGAGCGCATGGAGATCATGGACACGCTTGCTTATCTAAGGATAGCCGCTCAACCCAGTGACGACTTGGCCTTTGAAAGGGTCCTGGGCACCCCCCGACGCGGTATTGGGCAAGCCAGCCTGCAGAAGATGCACGATAGTGCGCGGCAGCAGAGAATTTCTCTCTATGAGGCAGCAGAGCAGTTGGTGCAAAGCGAAGAAATTAAAGGCAAGGCGAAAGCCGCGCTGGAGGCGTTGCTTCAACAAATAAAAGGCTGGAATCTGCTGGCTGCCTCTCAGTCTCCTTCGGAATTAACAAAAATCATCTTGGATGAATCGGGCTATATTCAAATGTGGCGCAGCGAGCCCTCTGCAGAAGCAGCGGCACGGCTGGAGAACCTGAAAGAGCTGGTGGTGGCTCTGGGGGAGTTCGAGAATCTGCTTACCTTTTTAGAGCATGTCAGCCTGGTGGTGGAAAGTCAAAAATCTTCCACAGAACAGGCGGTTACGCTTATGACCATGCATGCGGCAAAAGGGTTGGAGTTTGAGGTGGTTTTCCTGGCCGGCTGGGAAGAAGGGGTCTTTCCTTCGCAGCGCAGCTTGGCAGGAGCTAGTCTCGAAGAATTGGAGGAAGAAAGGCGCCTGGCCTATGTGGGTCTGACCCGGGCCCGACGTACAGCCCACATTACTTTTGCCACCCACCGGCGCCTCCATGGCCAATGGCAAAGTAATCCGCCTTCTCGGTTCATTCGGGAAATTCCCACGGCTTATGTTTCATTTTTAGAGGGAGGGCCGCCTTCTGCTTATAGAGCTACCCCTAAGAAAGACTACGACTATGATCAAAGGCAGCCTTACGAAATAGCCTGGGGCGGGGAAGACTTCAGAAAAGGGGAAAGAGTGTGCCACGTGAAATTCGGAGAGGGCACCGTTCAAGAGGTGGAAGGCGATCGCCTAACCGTCTCATTTTTTGAGCATGGCCTTAAAAAAGTTCTGAAGAGCTTTATTTCCAAGGCTAGAATGTAAGATGAGGGAGAGGTGGGCATTTGGAATTAGAAACAAGGATTGAGAGGACGTCATGATGCACAGTGCCAAGAAAAAAGTTTTGCTTCAAAAAAAATTGTTTTTGGGGATAGGGCTGCTCTGTGGGCTCGTGACCCTGGGGGCTTTGGGTTTGCAATATTTTCTCTCGCTTCCTTCTTGTCTTCTGTGTGAGTTACAAAGATATCCTTACATCCTGGGCTTCTTCTTGGGGGTTGGGGGATATTTTGGGGCACGATCATACGCCCTGGCAAGGGCAGCTTTGGGCCTTCTGACCGTAGCCTTCTTGGCAGGACTCGGGCTTAGCCTTTACCAGGTCTCTGTGCAGGCAGGTTGGCTTGACGTGCCGCAGTTCTGTCAGCTGCCCGGGGGCGTGCTGGAGGGAGATGTGGCCAGCCTAAAGACTGCGCTTCTTTCGACGCCTGGCAGAGCGAGCTGTGACCAGGTGCCTTTTAAAATCTTCGGCTTTTCATTGGCCGCCTGCAATGTTGTGTGCTCTTGTTTTTTCTTGGGGTTGGCTTGGCTCTTGTTCCGGGCGGGCCAGGGACGGGCCTCATGACGGAGAAACGCGATCTTCAGGTGCAACAAATGATCCGGGTGAATCATGCGGGGGAGTACGCTGCGGTGCATCTCTGTCGGGGACATTTGGCCGTTCTGGCGGCGTCCTCTCTCCGGGGCAGCTTAGAGCAGACCCTAAAGAACGAGCAGGCACACTTGGAAGACTTTTCCCAAGCTCTAGGCGCGGCGGGGGCGTCGCCGACCCTTTTTCTGCCGCTTTGGCGACGGGTGAGT
>CAYXFG010000070.1:5043-5850 GCA_964464225.1 uncultured Holosporaceae bacterium | reverse complement strand
AGGAGGCACAAAAGCTTCCATTGGTACGCTTTCAAAGGCCTGAACAAGTCTCTTCTCACAGACGCCATTTGGTCGTAGCTGGCTATAAATCATATTATGCCGAGGTTGGATTCGATCTTTTAACAGTCTTTCTGCTTGCAACTTGCCATCTCTTCTTGACGGAAGGGTTATATCAGTACTATACGAGAAAAAGACTCGTTGAACTATAGTTGATGTTATTTACACCAAAAATATTTAAACTATGAGAGAGAGTTTCATTTTGGCCGGGTGGCAGAGTGGTCATGCAGAGGACTGCAAATCCTTGTACGTCGGTTCGATTCCGGTCCCGGCCTCCACACTTTCTCCCGTTCATGCTCTCCAGCCTTCTTGGGAAATACCTTGATCGCCGTTCTTGGAATCTGAACCCCCAATATTTTTCTTGATTTATGGGGGAAGGTGCCTTAAATATGGGTCATCTTTAGATATGACAAGAGAAGGCGCCGCCCTCTCGTCAGGTATTCGGTGTGAAGGAGATGGAAAATGAGCGTTATTAAACTACTTGAAATCAAGGAAAGGAGCGGACTTGGAACAGGATCTGCTCGCGCTCTGCGCCGCGAAGGCCGCGTGCCCGGTATTATTTATGGCGATAAAGGCAGCCCGGTCACCATCTCCTTGGAAGAAAGACTCCTTGCCAAGCAAATGAAAGAATCAGGCTTCTCCAACCATCTTTTTGAGGTGACTGTGGGGGGCAAAAAAGAAAGGGTCATTGTGAAGGCGATCCAACTTCACCCTGTGTCTGACCGGCCCTTACACGTGGACCTTTTTAGA
>CAYXFG010000070.1:0-5020 GCA_964464225.1 uncultured Holosporaceae bacterium | reverse complement strand
CGAGTGGACATTCCTGTAAAGTTGAAGAACGAGACTACGGCCCCTGGTTTGCGACAAGGAGGCGTCCTCAACGTTCTACATCATAGCCTCCCTGTGATGTGCTCGCCCGACCACATGCCCGAAGCCATAGAAGTGGATGTAGGCGCTCTCAAGGTGGGGGACTCCATTATGCTGTCTCACCTGACCCTGCCTGCTGCCATGGAGGTTATCCACCCCGAAAAGATAGATGTCATCGTTTCCCTATCGGCGCCCAAGGTGGCGGCCGGCGACACGGGACAAGCTGGCGGTCTCTCTCCTTCCACTTCTGATGACAAACAGCCTGCGTCCGAAGCTTAAATGCGCCTTATTGTGGGCCTTGGGAACCCGGGACAGTCTTACCTAGAGACACGCCACAATGCCGGCTTTTTATTCCTGGATTATCTGGTCGATTATTACGAGCTTTCGGATTACAAGGCGAAACACCTGGGCGGGTTCACCGAGGGTGTGTTCCAAGTAAAAGATGAGGCTCGGCGTATATTTTTCTTAAAGCCTCTGACTTTTATGAATCTGTCCGGCAACTCGGTCCAAGCAGCGGTTAACTTTCTTAAAATAGACCCCTCAGAAATCCTAGTCATCCATGATGATATCGATGTGCCCTTCGGGAAAGTAAAAATGAAGCAGGGCGGGGGGAATGCCGGTCATAACGGCCTTAAAAGTATCGAGAGAACCCTTAAGACCTCGGACTTTTGGCGCCTGCGCATAGGGGTAGGGCGGCCTTCTGAGGAAAAGGATGCCACGTCCCATGTGCTGGGGCGCTTTACCAAGCTGGAGTTCAACTTGCTAGAACAGTTATGCCATCCCATGGCTCTGAATTTCACTTCCCTTCTGGAGAAAGATCCCGCTTCCTTTTTAGCGGGCGTAGGCACCGAAGAGAAGAAAGAGAAGCGCAACGCGCCCTGAGGGGGCGGTTTAGCCATGGGACCTCAGCCAGAAGGGCTTTCCCAGGCCAGGATTTTAGTTAGGCTCCTGTTTGGCACACACCTTCGTCCACGGCTCCACGGCCAGGGCCTGCTCTTTTTTCCAGAGCTGCGGGGCAGGGTCTTTTCCCTTTGCGTGCCTCTTTAAGCCAAAGAGCTGTCTCTCTAAAAAATCCTTTGTGAAAATCCTCTAAATGTTATAAAAACGATCTAAGCCGTTTTTGTTTGAAGTTTAGCAGTGCAAAATGAGGTAAACAATGAAAAGTATGTTTTGGGTTTTTCTCCTATTTTTCGTGGCAATGGGATGGGCTACAGGGGCGCACGCCTCCTACGTGAACAATACCATGGACTTTGTTGGTGGCCAGCTGCAAGATCTCTACGCAGAGGAGCAAAGAGGCCGCTCTGTAGCCTCTGAAAACACTGAAAGATTCTGGTCAACTCTTAGAGAGCGTGAAATCAGGCTTGCCCAAAGCGCAACTACAAACAACGGAAGCTCGGGTGGCAAAAAGGACAGCGCCTCAAAGGTAAAAGAAGCCCCTCCAGCCTCAGCGGTCGCCTCTAAGCCAGCCCCGCCCCAGCAACAGCTCAGCCCCCCGGTCGCCGCTTACTCCACAAAGTCGGAGTTTGACAGCATTGAGCAATTTTGGTCACAAATTAAAGGCTCGGGAAACCAGTCTGACCAGACTTCAGCCCAGACTTCAGCTACGAAGGCCGCCCCCTTAGGTGGAGAAGATAGCGCCTCTAAAAGTAAAAACTCTAGCATTCCCGTGGCCGCTACCAAAGCATTATCATTGAAGACTAATGAGGACGCAAATAACAAACTTCCACCCAGAGAGCAGCCTTACTCTCATAAAAATAACCAAGATTTTTCCCTTCACAAAGCCGTACAGCCAAATTCCGCAAGATCTGGCGTTCAGACGGAAAAGCTCAATGAGAGGCTTACGAATTTGCCGGCGCGGCCGTATGATCAAGAGCTCTTTGATCAAATCCTTCGGAAGAGTTCAGACGTGAATTTTTACTCCCAGGACTTGGGAATCACCCTAGACATGTTGTGCCTGGAGAAGAACTTCCCCCTCATGGAAGCTCTCGTGTCTGCGGGCGCCGGTGTTAATTTCTTGCACAGGGTCTTGGTACAGGCGTGCTGTGAAAACAGTATAAAGCTTGCGGCCTTTTTAGTGTTCAAAGGGGTCGACATTGACAAGAAGAATAGCGCAGGGCGCACCCCTCTGGCAGCCGCCATCTCCTACAAGCGTATAGAGATGGTGGAATTTTGTGTGGGTTGGGGGGCCAGTGTTAAGGACGCCATCATACTCATCCCCGACACATGGGGGCTTGAACAGCTGCTGAGGCCGGTGAGTGAAGACCGGAAAGTCCTAGAACTTGGCGCGTTATGTCGCTTGGGAGATATGAAGACTGTGGCTTATTTAATACGTCAAGGCGCCAACGTCAATAAAGAGAGTGAGGGCTGCACGCCCTTGGCTGCAGCCATGCTGCAGAAAAATGCAGATATGGCTGGCATGCTTGTTGCCTGTGGGGCGAATATTCATCAGAAATGCGGCGCCCTGGCAGACAAGGTGAAAGGTAAGTACACACCCCCTAAAAGCCCTGTCGAGTGGCTCACAGCCTTGCTTTCTTCCTGGAAACTATCAGACGTAACGGCCCGCGCCCTCACACGTGCCCTGGGCATGAAACAGGATGAGGCGCAGTGGAGGGTTCAGAAATCATACAGCATGTCCTCACATGAGAGCGATGATGGCCGGCTGGACATGAGTAACTACGGCAAGAGCAATCACTACGGCTGGATGTCCTACTACTAGCCCCGGGGCAGATGGCATTATTAAAGAGAAAAAAGGGGGGCCCCTGCCAGGAGTGTGCGGGTAGCCCTTGCGGTCCCCCCTGCGGCATGGTCTTGGGACCATAGCTCTTGAAAATTTTCCAAGATTTACTTATATTTAGGATTAGGGGTAAGCCTACTCTTGTCCCCCTGTTTTGTGCTACTTTATAGGAGATACTGTTGGCAAGATCTTTTAAGCCATACGGGCGGTTTTTCATTTTAGCCCTGGCCTTTTTGACGTCTCTCCCGGTTCCGGGCTGGAGCAGTGGGCATGCGGCTTACGAGGCGGCCCCTGGACAATTTTACTATAAGAGGTCATCGAACGGCGTAGAGCTGGAGCCGCAGGATCTTGTCTTGGTGGCTCACGGTGGCAAGTCAGAATACATCAAGTCCTGGGTTCAAGGAGAGGGGCCGGGATATGGTCTTGAATACCCTAAAGGCGCTCCCTGGAACAGCGACCCGTCACAGCTACCAGGCGTCGGTATCCAGGTTCACCCATTGTGTGTTTTTAAGGAAGGCCAGGCCGTGCCTCTAGCAACGCGCGGCATGGAAGGGATTGCTGAGAGAACGGGGGGGTATGCCCACCGGACCTACACCAACAAGCCTTTCACCACCAGCGCAGCTTTGCCCACCCAGGAAGAGAGGGATCGACAGCATGAAGAGCTGGCGAGACAGACCCCCGCCGTGCTTTACATGATCCTGCCCGCCCAGCATGTGCAAAGCGCTTACAACGCGCATGAAGCGGGGGTGCGAGACGAAGCCCGCCCTTTCATCAAGGGCTTTTATTTGAAAACCTGTTACGAGCCCTGCTACAAGATCGCCCTGCAGAAGATCTGGCAACAGCAGCCTGCGCTTGAAACTTTTTTCAAGGACCTGTACTACCCTGATTTAAAAATGAGGGCCGTGGAGCAGATTCCTGATCAAAAGGATATCCAGGCCCTTAATACCCTCAAGCCTTTGCACAAGGCCTTTGAGTAAGCGCAGCCGTGTGACTTATCCAGCTAGCTGCCCGTAAAGGAGAGCGAGCGCTCTTATATCATGAACATGCCGCCATTCACGTGCAGGGTCTGCCCGGTCACATAGGCGGCTTCTTGGCTAGCCAGGTAAACCGCCGCGGCGCCAATATCATCGGGAGAACCAATCTTGCCCACGGGGATAGAGGCGTTAATTTTGGCTTTCTGGTCGTCGTTCAGAACATCGGTCATGGCGGAAGAAATGAACCCAGGCGCAATACAATTGACGGTGATGTTTCTGCTGGCCACTTCTTGGGCCAGGGATTTTGAAAATCCCATGAGGGCCGCTTTGGAGGCAGCATAGTTGGTTTGTCCGGGATTACCCGTCATTCCCACCACCGACGTTATGTTGAGGATGCGTCCAAATTGCGCCTTAAGCATGGGGCGGAGGGCTGCCTGCGAGAGGCGGAAGCTTACCTCCAGGTTCACTTTAAGGACCTGGCGCCAGTCATCCAGCTTGAGGCGCATCAGTAGGTTATCTCGGGTGATGCCGGCGTTATTGACCAGCGTATCTAGGCCGCCCATGGCCTCGCTCGCCTGCCCCACCAAAGCTTCGACCTGGTCGTCTTCATTCAAATCTGCTTTTAAAGAATAAACTTTTTCAGAGCCCAGACTATGGACACACTTCTTGAGGTTTTCCTCATTCCGGCCGCACAGGAAGACCGTCGCCCCTTGCTTGTGCATGGCGCGCGCGATGGCGGCGCCAATGGCTCCCGAAGCCCCTGTGATGAGTGCCTTGCGGCCTTGTAAGTCAAACATAATTTACCTTCCTCAAAATTTTACGCAAGTTGTTCTGCCAGTTTCTCAATCTCTTCGGGTTCATGAAGCGACACAACGGGAAGGCTGGGGCAGGTACGTTTAGCAAGGCCCGCCAGCACGGTTCCGGGGCCCACCTCCACCAACATGTCCAGGTTTTGGGCTTCCAAGAACAAGAGAACCTCCCGCCACCGCACCCTTCCGGTGATCTGGTCCTTCAAAAGTTGTTTGATACGAGCGGGCTCTCTTTCTGGGTGGGCCGTCACATTGGAGACAAGGGGGGTCACAGGCATGCTCAGGGGCGTTTCTTTTAAGAGGCTGGCCATCTTTTCGGCTGCAGGCGCCATGAGGGAGCAATGGAAGGGGGCGCTAACGGAAAGAGGGATACACTTTTTAACCCCATGCTCCTGCGCTAGAGAGGGGACTTGCTCCAACGCAGCCACGCTTCCGCTGACCACGAC
>CAYXFG010000069.1:0-5869 GCA_964464225.1 uncultured Holosporaceae bacterium | reverse complement strand
CAACAGAAAGATATTCCCCAGAATAAAATAGAGGTATTTATTTCTGTTCTTCACGAAAAATCTACTTGATGTTTTTGACAATTGACCCAAAACGTTCCCTGAAGACTTTTTTATTTGATTAGATCATACCATGAATTTCTAGGAACAGAAAAGTAAAACCGCAGGTCTTTCCGTCTGAATCCGAGGATGTAGCAGCCTGAATTTTACCAAGACATATTTCCCTTGTTGGTTGGAAAAAAATTTCCTACAGTTGTGAAGAGGAACTTTTTACGGCGGATCATATGGCAAGAAGAGATTTATCGGCGTTTCGAAATCGCGAGCCTTGGCATAACCCCCGCGAGAAGCCTTTTATCCTCATCGACCAGATCAGTAAGTCCTTCGCCCACGGCCCCGCCCTAAGCAACGTCTACCTGGAAATTTATCGGGGCGAGTTTTTTTCCTTATTGGGAGCCTCGGGGTGTGGAAAGAGTACCTTACTGCGCATTCTTGCGGGCCTTGAAAAACCCGACCAGGGCCGTATTATCATCGACGGCACCGAGATGACGGATTACCCGCCCCATAAAAGACCTGTCAATATGATGTTCCAAAACTATGCCCTATTCCCCCACATGACCGTGGAAGAAAATGTTCGCTTTGGACTGTTGCAAGAAGGTCTCTCCAAAGGCACCATCCAGAGGCGCAGCGATGAAATTCTGCATCTGGTGCAGCTTGAAAAATATCGTGACCGAAAGCCGCATCAGCTGTCAGGGGGCCAGAAACAAAGAACAGCCTTGGCCCGGGCTTTGGTTAAACGCCCCAAGCTTCTACTTCTGGATGAGCCCCTGGCTGCCCTGGACCAAAAGTTACGTGAACAAACCCAGTTCGAACTCGTTAACATCCAGAGGAAAGTAGGCATAACCTTCATCGTTGTGACCCACGACCAACAAGAGGCCATGACTGTATCCTCACGCATAGGCGTCATGGATGAAGGCAAAATTTGCCAGGTGGGAACCCCCCAAGAGGTCTACGAATTTCCAAGTTCCGAATACGTGGCAGATTTCATTGGACGGACCAACTTGTTTTACGGGGTCGTGGTAGGAGAAACACCGGAATTCACCACCGTCAAAACAAGGGCCCTCAGGGCCGACATCCAAGCGCGGTACAGGGGAGCCACTGCTTTGGGAGCTCAAGTTACCCTTGCCATCCGCCCGGAAAAAATACAGATCCACAGGCAAAAGCCCAACACAAAGTACAACTATGCCCATGGGGTGGTGCAACGCATCGCCTACTTTGGAAGTTGTTCTCTCATACACCTCCGCATAGGAGGAGAGCCCTCTTCCCTGGTTAAAGTTATGATGACCAATCTTTCTCGAGAGGAAATGGGCCCATTCTCCAACGGAGACGATCTCTATTTATCCTGGGAATCAGAAAATGTGGTGGTCTTGGTCACATGATCAGAAAAGCAAGAAAACCTTCTTTCTATCTTGAAAAACTGATCCCCAAGAATGTGTGGGGCAAAAGGATACTGATTGGCCTTCCCTATGCTTGGCTCAGTCTTTTTTTTGTCCTACCGTTCCTCTTCACCGTCCTTGTGAGCCTGGCAGAGTCCCTCCAGGCCTCCCCCCCCTTTTCTCCCCTGCTTTCGGTTGTGCAGGGAAAAGCTGTCATTCTCAGGCTTCATTTCTCCAATTATTTGTACCTTGTGCAAGACAAGCTATACCGTTTAGCTTTTTGGTATTCTTTTAAGTTAGCCGGCCTTTCCACCCTTCTGTGCCTTATTTTCGCCTACCCCATGGCTTATTACGTTGCACGCTCTTCCGAGAGAGCCCAGAAAATCCTTCTTCTGCTCATCATCCTTCCCTTCTGGACTTCCTTTCTGCTGCGTGTCTATGCATGGGTGGGGATCCTAAGCCCCCAGGGCTGGCTTAACTCTATGCTCCTAAATGCGGGCCTTTGTGAAGCCCCCCTCCAGCTTCTACACAATGACTTTTCTGTCGCCCTAGGCATGACTTATTGTTATCTGCCTTTTATGGTTCTTCCTCTCTATGCCAGTTTATCAAAGTTTGATTTTTCTCTTCTTGAAGCCGCCAAGGATTTGGGATGCTCTCCTGCCAAGGCTTTCTGGTTTATCACCTTGCCTCTAACGCGCCAGGGCATTATTTCTGGCAGCATCCTAGTGTTTTTGCCCTCTTTTGGAGAATACGTGATCCCCGAGGTGCTGGGAGGCACGCAAACGTTCATGATGGGGAAAGCCATAGGCATGGAGTTTTTCTCCAACCGAGATTGGCCCATGGCGTCAGCTTTGGCGGTGGCCCTCACCTGTATCATGGTGGTCCCCACACTATACCTACAGAAGAACATTGACCCCCTGTCCGAGCCTTAAGCCCCATGCACAACAAAGTCCCCCTCATCTTCATTATCTTTGGATATGCTTTCCTGTACATACCCATTTTCAGCCTCATTCTTTATTCTTTCAGCGCCTCCCAGTATCCAGGAGTCTGGGAGGGCTGGTCCCTGCGTTGGTACGGTGATCTTTTAAAGAATTCCGACCTCCTGCGCGCCACCTGGATCAGCGCCCAGGTCGCAGCCCTAAGCGCCACCTCGGCGACCCTATTAGGTACCTTATGCGCACTGGTTCTTGTAAAAATCCCCACTTTTAAAGGCAAGTCTTTCTTGAGGCTTTTGGTGACAGCCCCGCTTATGACCCCCGAAGTCATCACCGGCGTATCGTTTTTCTTTTTATTCCTGAACATCGATCGCATGACAGGTCTCTCTCTGGGGGGTGGCCTTTTCGCCTTGACCGTTGCCCACACCACCTTATCGGTAGCCTACGTCACAGCAATTATTTACTCGCAACTGGGGACTTTTGACGATGCCCTTTTGGAAGCAGCCATGGACCTGGGGGCAACTCCCTTCCGAGCCTTCCTCTCGATAACCCTGCCGATTCTTGCACCTTCTTTACTGTCTGGCTGGCTTCTAGCCTTTGTCTTGTCCCTGGATGACGTGGTTTTATCTGCCTTTGTGGCGGGTCCAGCTTTCACAACACTGCCCATGGCCATCTATTCCAGCGTCCGCTTCGGTGCCACTCCCCAAATCAATGCTCTTGCCACGCTCATTATCTTTTTTATCAGTGTTTGTCTTGCGTTGGCTGGGTTTCTTCAGCTCAAGCAGATGCGCGCCCAGAAGTAGAGGTAGGGGGCGTTACTCCGCCCAGGACAAGCTTTCTCCACTTCCCTTGTGTGTACCTCCAGCTGAAGAAGAACAGGTTTAGAAGTGCGTAAGGGCAACACAGAGCCCAAATCAAACAGGGGGGCCCTTTCTTTAGAACGATAAAATAAAAGACGGGTGCGATGGCCCCCACCCATAGGCTAAACACGTTCACCTTTAAGATAAAACGCGTATCGCCGCCTGCCGTTAGAATGCCCGAAATAACCCAGGAAAAGCCGTCAGTGACCAAATAAAGCCACACAAAAATAACAGCCCAGTGCAGCTGCTCCGCCAGAGACGCCAGGATTCTGGGATCCGTCACAAACATTTTGATAATATCCATGGAGAAAATGATAAGAGGCACAGCTGCAAGGGCACAAATGACCAGATGTAGTTTGAAGGCCGAGCGCAGGAGCTTCTTAATAAATTTCAAGTGTCCCCCTCCAATCATGTTGGACGCCACGGCCACCACACCTGCCTTAAGGCCCTCCACCAAAAAATTCGTAATGATAAACAGATTCATACTGACGGCATGCACGGTAAGATAGGAAATATCAATTTTGGCCACTTGGGTGAACAACACACTCCACCCCGTAAATTCTATAAAGTGGGAAAGAGATGCAGGCAGACCCACTCTAACGCATTCTTTGAATAGCTGGGGCTTTAGCTTCCAGTCCGAAGTTTTGTAGGTTTTTCTGTTGTCCTTCCCAAGGAAAATAGCCAGCAAGACCAAAGCATTCGTCCCCTCGGCGATGACTGTCGCCCAGGCCACGCCTGCGGGCCCCAAAGCAGGAAAAAAAGGCTCAAATCCAAAAAGGAAGACGTAACACAGGGCCGCGTTAAAGATATTGGAAGCTATAGTTGTAACCGTAACGATTTTCACCCGCCCTAATCCCGAATAAAACCCGGAAATGGCCACATTCAAGGGAATTATAAAAGAGCCCGCCATGAGAACCTGGAAGAACTTTTTGCCATGGAAGTAATGCTCCTCGGCCAGCATAAGAGAATGTCCCCAGATCCCCAAGGGTACATAAAGAAGGGCCAAAGCCAGGCTAAGCCAAATCATTTGCCACACAGGGGCGCCTATGCGGGAATATTTCCCGGCACCGTTGTACTGACCTACAAAAACCTCGCTGATGCCCGTGAGAGCCACAGGGCCAAACTGGAAGATGACAACCAGTGACAAGACGAGGGAGGCCGAATTCATAGCCTCTAGTGAATGCCAGGCCAGGAAAAGCCTGTCCACGAAAAGCATCACATGATTCGACATCATGGTCAAAACCAGAGGCCAGGTAACAGAAAAGATCTCTCCCACACTTCCCGGCTGGAATCGGGTCAGGGAACGCGTAGGATTCACTTTAACCTCCACTAATTTTAAGGACTGATTTTAGGACAGCCCTCATTTATTGTCAATCCAGGGGCCATGTTCCTGATAAAGCCTGGGGCCCCCGCCCGCCTCGCAAGCCCCCTCTCTCCAGGCCTGATCCCCTTGACACAGGGAGAGAAACAGCTATAGTCTGATCACTCGAAATTACTTAAGACAAAAGGTTAGGAAATGGCAAACCATAAATCGGCGGAAAAGCGCATCCGTCAAACACAGAAACGCACGCAGGAAAATCGCGTCCACTCTTCCCGCATGAAGACCGCCATCAAGAAGGTGGAAGAGGCCATTTCTGTGAAGGACAAGACACGGGCCACAGATGCGCTCCGCTCGGCTCAGCCCCTCATCGTCAAAGCCGGGAATAGGAATATTATTCACCCCCGCACCGCTTCTCGTAAGATTTCTCGCCTTTCCTGCAAAATCAAAGCTATTTAACTTTCCTAAGAAATACTTTATTTTATTATGAGGGCTCACTAAAAGCTAGGACCCTGCCGGAAGCTGCAAATGGGTTCGTTTCCGGACCTTCCTTCATCGTGGAAGTTACAATGCCAGGGCCCTACTATGTAAGAGGCGATACCACAAGTGGAAAAAGTACAGGCATGGGTCCGGATTCAATCTAAGCTTCCCGAGGTTTTTGGCCAAACAAGCTATC
The DNA here is from genome assembly GCA_964464225.1 of uncultured Holosporaceae bacterium. GTDB lineage: Bacteria > Pseudomonadota > Alphaproteobacteria > UBA7879 > UBA5542 > CAYXFG01. The sequence goes on along the minus strand of CAYXFG010000069.1, from coordinate 650 downwards.
GGGGATGGCTTAAATTCTTAGAATTCGAAGAGGAACGTGGTGACCAAATCCTCCTGTCAGTCCCCTCCGACTTTATAAGGGACTGGATCACGAATAGGTACTTGCCCCAGCTTTTGACTTTGTGCCAAAGGGAGATCCCTGATCTCCAGCACATCCAGATCGTCGCTCAGACCAAGACAACCCCAACGCCTGCAGATCCCCCCGTCACATCCTCTTCAACGGAACCTCTCAGTCAGTACCTTCTGGAAAATGCCAAGAGCGGCTTGGACCCTAGGTTTACCTTTGAGAATTTCGTTGTGGGCAAGCCCAACGAATTGGCCTACGCCGCAGCCCGCCGCGTGGCTGAATCCGATCAGGTTTATTTCAATCCACTATTTTTCTACGGGGGCGTGGGTCTTGGAAAAACTCACCTTATGCATGCCGTGGCTTGGCACCTTCATAAAACGCGACCCAACCGCCGCGTCATCTACATGTCCGCTGAAAAGTTCATGTATCAATTCATTCTAGCCCTGCGGCACAAGACAATCATCAACTTTCGCGAGCAGCTCCGTTCTGTTGACATTCTGATGATTGATGATGTCCAATTCATCAGCGGGAAGGAATCGACCCAGGAGGAATTTTTTCACACGTTCAATACCCTGGTCGATCAG
>CAYXFG010000068.1:0-5957 GCA_964464225.1 uncultured Holosporaceae bacterium | reverse complement strand
GGGCCCTTGATCTCCTCGGTTTGGAGGGACTGGAAGGAGGGCAATCCGGTGATGGAAATACCCAGCCTCTGCGGTGTTGCAAAGGTTCTTACGGTGTCAAAACCCAGCAGCCTCTTTTTAAGCTCTCTTTCAAAAAAAGGCGCAAGTTGATGCCGGGCCGCTTTCTGGGCACCCGCTGGAATTTCTTCCGAAAAAATTTCCATCAAGAACTCTGCCATGGCCTTACTCCCTTACCCCGCCTGCTTCTTGCATAACAATCCATTTTTCCGAAATGTCTTTGGCTAGAGCACGGATGCGCGCGATGTAAGAGGCGCGCTCTGTGACGCTGATAACCCCTCGTGCATCCAAAAGGTTAAACAAGTGACTGCATTTTAGACAGAATTCGTAAGCGACCAAAGGCAGGTCGCCTTTGATTAATCTCTTGCACTCCTGTTCATAGTCTTGGAAATGTTGGAGAAGCCTGTCCGTAGGCGCTTCTTCAAAGGCGTAAATGGAAAACTCTCGTTCGTTCTCGTGGAAAAGATCTCTGTAAAAAATGGCTTCATTCCCCGCTTTGCCATTCATGCTCAACTCATAAACACTGCTGACTTTTTGGATGCCCATGGCCAACCGTTCCAGGCCGTAGGTCAGCTCCACGGACACAGGAGAACAAGGAATGCCCCCCATTTGCTGGAAGTAAGTAAATTGTGTAACCTCAGCCCCATTGCACCATACCTCCCACCCCAGCCCCGAGGCTCCCAGGGTGGGGCCTTCCCAATCATCTTCTACAAAGCGGATATCATTCAAACAAGGATCGACGCCGATGGAGCGCAGACTTTCCAAGTAAAGCTCTTGGATATTGGGGGGTGAGGGCTTGAGAAGCACCTGAAATTGGTGATGAGAGATCACACGATTGGGATTCTCTCCGTATCGTCCATCCTTGGGGCGGCGGCAGGCCTGCACATAGGCCACACGCCAAGGTTTTTTTCCTAAAGTACGCAGAGAGGTCAGAGGGTGGAAGGTACCCGCCCCCACTTCCACATCACACCCCTGAACCAAAGCACATCCCTGAGAAGCCCAAAAGGTCTGTAGATTAAGAATAATACCTTGAAAACTATGATCAGCAGAGGTCATAGGTTTTTATCCACCAAAACTATCGTGTTGCCATGAAGCAAATATTCCCTGTTCTGGGGGCTTTTTGCAAGTGTTTTCAATGGTAGGCAGGAAAAGACCCAGCCTATGAGCGGTCCCCCTCTTCCCAGACAAGACGCCAGCCCAGACTTTTGACCCCCGTCTTCTTCAAATTCTTCAAGCGCAGTTTTAGGCGTGTGGGGTTCTCCTCCAACAAAGATCGAGCATGACCCACGGTCTGGAAAGAGCGCGAGGATAGGAACTGATTTTGCTCTTCTACCCTGTTAAAGACACCCACACTTTCAATCAGCTCATGCCCCTCCATAAGCCTGGGGTCCTCAGCTTCGGCACCTGTTGACCTTTGTGAGAGAAGTTCGAGGCGATAAGGAGGAAGGGGCTGTCCCTGTTGCACCAGCGCCACCAGCACCTCGGCTTTGTAGTCGCCCGTTTGGGCGTCTGCTGATAGGGTATAGCTTACCACCTTGCCGCGGGCCCTCTTGAAGGACCCGTCTGTGTCTGTCCCATCAAACTCTACCGTATGGTCACAACTGAGGGGCAAAGCATCCTCAAAAGGGATTTCCATCCTTATTTTCGTTTTCCTTAAACTTGCTTTTAAGTAGGTATCCGCCTTCTGAACCATATGAGAGACCACATCGCTTCCACGCTTGGAAGAAAAGAAGGAGGGAGAAGCTGGGTCAAAAGCTTCTTGAATTTCTTTTCTCTCGTGTTTCCACATGGCTTCGTCTTGGGCCCACTCTTGGGCGGACATATGGAAGGCGAGACACCTATAAATTTCACCCTCCCTGCTTGTTTCCTCTCCCTGTCTGTAGAATCTCTCGGGCTGCCAGGCCGCCACAAAGCCAGCCTCACATACGTCTTGCAGCTGAATTTTAAGCACAAGAGGTGGGTGTGCTGGCGCAGGGGGGGAGGTATAGGCTCCCCTATAAATATGCAAAGTCTCTGATCGCTTTTGGTGGTATTGCCAACCCACAACAAAGGTCGGTTTCATCCAAAAGCGCTTCAGGGATGCAGACTGCCCACTGTGCAGCAAGAAAGGGACACTTTCGGGGGGGTATACTTGTAATCCACCCGTTTCTGGCGGTTGGCACATCTCCAGCTTACTCTCCAGGATTTCATAGCCTGTGTGGGCAAGAGGAAGGAATTTCGACCACCAATTCTTGAGAAGAAAGTGGGGGGTGAGTGTAGATAAAAGAGAGCCTGCAAAAGAAGCGGCGATGACGGGCCCCAGATCACACACCCCCTGCCCTCTTTGGTGCCAACACACCTGCACTTCCAAAGAAACCGAAGAAAGGCCTGGGCCCTCGGTTATGTGCTGAACGGATCCTTGGAAGATGTTGGGCAAAAACAAGATCTCCCTGCCTTCTAGGGCCGATGAAAAACTTAAGGCGCCCGTACAACGGTGGCAATGCGGCAGCTGGAAACGCGCATCCAGGATCTCATCCAAGTCGTCTCGGGATTCTGGGGGCACCACCAGAGGCTCCCAGAAAGGCTTTATTTTCAGGGCTTGTTGGGCTTCAGAGAGAAGTTTTTTCCATCCCAAAGATTCAGCGCTCATCTCCCAAGTTTCCCACCCTTCTTCTTCCAAAGCCGACAAAGGGCGTAAATACCCCGCAAAAATAAGACGGCGTTCGCCCTTTTTATCTTCGTAAAGCAGGCGCCCGGCAAAGGGGGCGCCTTCCTTGGGCAAGCGGTCTTTCTGTGCCTCCAGGGCGCTCTCTAGTAGGCCCACAGGACATGAGAAGATGGCCACGGGGAACTCCCCCTCTCCATGGGAAATTTGCAAATTTAAAAGGTGGAGGGCCAAAGGGCTTGCGGGGGGCGTGGCCTGGCCAGGGCTAAAGGTCTTCCATTCCATATAAAATGTCATAATCCTATCTCCTCGAAAGGCTGAAAGCAGAAATGAGAACTTTAAAAAAACTTGAAACTTTTGGGGCTCAGCATTAAAGTAAAATCCACGAAGCTTGTGCTCTTGGAAACAAGAGTGTCTCAAAGGATTGGAAATTTTCAGATGGCTTACCCTTCAAAAAATATCAGGATCATCGGAGACCCTATTCTTGGCTCGAAGGTCGAGAAAATCTCCACCGTCAATGAAGAAGTCCGCAACACCCTTCAGGATATGCTGCGTATCATGTACGAAGAGGAAGGATGCGGCCTTGCGGCTAATCAGATAGGCCTTAATAAACAGTTGGTTACCATCGATCTGAATGACGGCGAAGATCAGGCGCCCAATCCCCGTTTCTTTGTCAATCCATGCATCACTTGGTATTCCCAGGAAAAAGAATGGTTTGATGAGCGATGCTTGTCTTTGCCCGGCGCAGTGGTGCCCATAGAGCGCCCCATAGCCATCAAGGTGGCCTATCAGGATGCAGAAGGAGAGCAACGTCACGACCATGTGGAGGGCTTTTTGGCCCGGGTCCTTCAACATGAGATCGATCACCTTAATGGGATTCTGGCTGTGGATTACTTGTCTGAAGAAGAGAGAAAGTCTGCCGTAAGCGCCATACAACAAACGACGTCTTCCATGACAAGACCGGGGTCGCCTTCAAAAGCCGCGGCCCAGTAAAAACGCGAGCAGCCCCGTGAAGAAGTTGCGCACTGTATTCATGGGAACTCCCCAGTTCGCTGTTCCCACCCTCCAAGCTCTGCTGCAGGCTCGAGAAGCGGGGCACCTGGAAATAGCCGCCGTCTATACACAGGCTCCCAAGCCCGCTGGACGGGGACAAGGTCTAAAGAAATCCCCAGTTCATCTCTTGTCAGAAACCTATGGTATCCCTGTCTTTCACCCAAGGCAGCTCAAAACCTTGGAAGAAACCCAGCGCTATGTTGCCCTAAAGCCCGATATCGTTGTGGTAGCCGCCTATGGATTCATTTTGCCTACAGCTTATTTGGAAACGCCTTCCTTTGGTTGCCTGAATGTTCATGCTTCTTTACTGCCCCGATGGAGAGGAGCCGCCCCCATTCAGCAGGCTATCCTCAAGGGAGATGAAAAATCGGGCATATCCATCATGAAAATGGCAACTGGCATGGACACTGGCCCCCTTTTAAAAGTTCAGGAGGTCGCCGTTCCCTCCTCCATGACAGCCGGCGAACTGTACACCCAGCTGGCCCAGCTGGGTGGCAAAATGCTGGTGCCTGCTCTGCTGGAGTATGTGCAAGGCTCTATCCTGCCACAGCCCCAAAGCCAGCAGGGCGTAACCTTGGCTCCCAAGATTTCAAAGGAGCAAGGTCGGATAAACTGGCAGCATTCCGCCCAGGAGATCATGAGACAGATCCATGCTTTCTCCCCGGCACCCGGAGCCTTTTTTTTCCTAAAAGGTCAGAGACTCAAAGTCCTGCGAGCAGAGCTGGTACAACGCGAACCCAAGGACACTCCCGTGGGCTCTTTAATGGGCTTCCCTCTTGAGATCCAATGTGGTCAAGGCGCTATACGCCTCCTGGAAGTACAACGTGCAGGGGGCACGCCCCAGGATGCTGCGTCCTTTGTGCGCGGCCTGCCCCTGACCTTGGGAACTTTATTTGAATAAAATGCAACGTTATAAGCTTACCATCGAATATGACGGGACCCCCTATTCGGGATGGCAACGGCAAGAGAACGCGCCCTCCATCCAGGCAGAGATTGAAGAAGCCTTGTCCAAGTTCTGTTCTCAAAAGGAAATAGAAGTTTACGGCTCGGGGCGCACGGATGCGGGCGTGCATGCTGGAGGACAGGTGGCCCATGTGGATCTGGAGGAGGCGCTCCCGTGCCCTGTGGTAAAGCGTGCATTGAATGCTCATCTGAGGCCCAGGCCCATCGTCGTGCTGGACGTAGAGGCGGTGGAGGGCACCTTTCACGCCCGGTTTTCGGCGCTTTCCAGATCTTATAGGTACGTGGTGGTGAACAGAGGGGCGCCTTTGGCTTTGGAACGAGAACGCGCCTGGCAAGTTCCTTTTAATCTACAGCTGAAGCCCATGCAGGAAGCCGCTGTCTATCTCTTAGGCAAACACGATTTCACCTCTTTTCGAACCGTGCACTGCCAGTCCAAGGACCCTGTGAAAACACTTTCCAGGGCTGTTGTGGACCAAGAAGACGACCATATTTTCTTTAATTTTAATGCCCCTTCTTTTTTGCATCATCAAGTACGCACCATGGTGGGCACCCTGGTGGAGATTGGCCGTCTTAAGCATCCCCCCTCTCACATTAAAATGGTTTTGGAGGCTAAGGATAGGGCAAAGGCTGGCCCCACGGCGCCTGCCCACGGTCTCTATTTAACCCGTATTTTTTATTCTTAGACATAAGGGCGGCCCAAATGTGGCCAAGAAGCGCCCCTTAAAAAGAGCGCAAGGGCGTGATGCCCCCTGGCTATCCATGAGGGCACAGGCCCCTCGCCGCCCTGGGGCCCCTTTGAAAAGCCGACCCTAAATCCAGGGGCCTGGTGCCAGACAAGTGCTGACCTCACAAAAGGATTATCTGCCCGCGCGTGCAGCCGGACTCAAGTCTTGCTCCTAGAAACTTGGGCGGGCATGGCAAGGGTCTGCTGTACTGCCCTATGCACGATGCTCCCCAACCGTTTATCTACCCCCCGGGGCCCCCTAGCCTATCTTGCCACCTCTCTCTCCAGCCCCGGCTCTAAAACTCAGACTGCCTCTGAAGGTTTCTTTTTCCAGGAGCTGGGCAAAAAAAAGGCCCCTTTTAGGGGCCTTTTCAAAGCGTGAAGCTTTATAGTTAAGGTCTAGAACTTGTAGGAAATACCTGCAGTCAAGGACATAACCCGTGGCTTTGTCGTCGCCTTGTAATAAGGGAAGCCGGTAGTTGTAGCCGTGCCGTCCAGATCCTTGGTGGTGATAGA
>CAYXFG010000067.1:0-6023 GCA_964464225.1 uncultured Holosporaceae bacterium | reverse complement strand
TGATATCTCACAAAGGGCTATTATTCATCTGGGATTTTTTTTACAAAAAACCTCATGCAACCTACCCAAACAGCGATCCAAAAGACGATCCCATGCTGTTTCTATTTGGTCTTGCTCTGGATGGGGTTTACCCTGCCGCTTCTGTTGCCAGACACGCGGTGCGCTCTTACCGCACCATTTCACCCTTACCGTCAAACGGCGGTATATTTTCTGTGGCACTTTCCCTGAGGTCGCCCTCGCTGGACGTTATCCAGCATCCTTCTTTTGTAGAGCCCGGACTTTCCTCGTTATCTCTAACGCAATAGCCCGGCCATCTGATAGTTATACTGTGCCCGAAATCCAAAGCCTGTACAAGCGCCTTTTGATAAACATATTGCGCACCCGAGCCAAATCCATTACAAGCGTAGGCAAATGGACCCGTGTAAAACATTCCCCCTCTTAAACTGGATAGGCAGGCCTGCGTTGGGCCTTGTCCTTGTTCTCCTTATGGTCAGCTGCAAAGAAAAAGAGCTTTCTTCCACGCCCGAGGAAGACGCGGTGGTCATCACCTGCGGTATGGTGGCCCAGGAATACGCCGCCTGTAAAAAGGGAGTCCAACTATGGGAGAAAGCCACGGGGAAAAAGGCCAAAGTTGTGGCTGCGCCCAACGACTCTAATGAGAGATTAACTTTGTTCCAGCAGCACCTGGCAGCCAATTCACCCGACATAGATGTTTATCAAATTGACGTGGTGTGGCCGGGACTACTATCCCAGCACCTTGTGGATTTGAGACCGCATCTTGCACCCCACCATCTGTCATCTTACCTGCCCCAACTCATAGATAATAACACCATCAAAGGGGCGCTGGTGGCTTTGCCTTGGTTCGTGAATGTGGGACTTTTGTATTATAGAGAGGATCTTCTAAAAAAGTATGGCAGAAGCGTCCCTCAAACGTGGGAAGAACTGGAAACTACTGCTCTCCACATTATGCAAAAAGAGCGTGAGGCCGGGCATAAGGACATGTGGGGATACGTTTTTCAGGGCAAAGCTTATGAGGGTCTCACCTGCAATGCTTTGGAATGGATAAGCTCTTACCCCCAGCGCGGGTGTTTTATCGAACCGGATGGAACGGTGCGCCTTAACACCCAAGATGCAAGATACATTTTAAGCAAGGCAGCCTCCTGGGTGGGGACCATCTCGCCTCCCGGTGTTTTGAACTACGTGCAAGAAGATTGCCGAGGCATCTTTCAGTTGGGTAAGGCTGTCTTTATGCGCAACTGGCCCTATGCATGGGCTATTTTGAATTCAGAAGAAAGCCCGGTGGCTGGCAAGGTGGGGATCTCGCTTTTGCCCCGCGGCACGCTTGCGGGACAATCGGCTGGTACCATTGGAGGGTGGAGCCTGGGCGTGTCCAAATATTCCAGGCGCCAAAAAGATGCCATCGATCTCGTCTTGTTCCTCACCAGCCGGCAGGAGCTGAAAAGAAGAGCCGTAGAGAGCGGGTTTTATCCTTCCATGTCTGACCTCTATGCTGATCCTCAGGTGGTGGCTATTAGCCCCTTGATGCCCATCATGCTACCCGTCATGAAAAATGTGGTCCCACGGCCGGCTGCCGCCACAGGCCCCAAGTATAGCCAAGCGAGTTCCATTTTGTGGAACACTGTTTTCCAAGTTCTCTCTCGCAAAAGGACCGCCCAACAAGCTTTGGAAGCTGGGGAAAAAAAACTCAATTTTATTAGCAACCACGGCAAAAAGTGGTATAAAGCCTCATAATCATTTTTAGGAAGGTGCCTTCTCTGTCCACGCCCAGTCCCAAGACCTCGGCCTTAACTAGATCCCGCGTTGTGTGGGCTTGGGTGTTCGTGGCCCCCACCCTGCTTATCCTGGCTATGATTGCGGGCTGGCCTCTCCTGCGCACCATTCTCTTCTCTTTCACGGATGCTACCCTGCTTAATCTCACGGAGTATGACTATGTGGGGCTGGAGAACTTCCTCTATCTTTTAAAGGATCCCTCCTGGCGAGCCGCAGTAAGCAACACCCTGTTTTTCGCCGCCATCTCTGTAACCCTGGAAACCATCCTGGGACTGGGTGTGGCTTTGCTGCTGCATGCCCACTTTAAGGGGCGCGCTTGGGTACGGACAGCGGTTTTAGTTCCCTGGGCCATCCCCACCATTGTGTCTGCCAAAATGTGGCGTTGGATGTTCAACGATATTTACGGCGTTATTAATGCCATTCTAATGAAGGTTGGGCTTATCTCTTCGCCCCTGGCCTGGATTGCTGATCCCAGCCTCTCCATGTTTGCTGTGATTCTGGTAGATGTGTGGAAGACGACCCCATTTATGGCGCTTCTTCTGCTTGCAGGTTTGCAGATGCTTCCCCAAGAATGCTTTGAGGCTGCACGGGTGGACGGCATACATCCGCTTAGGGTCTTTATCAGGGTTACACTACCCTTGCTAAAACCCGCCATCGTGGTGGCTGTTATTTTCCGCACCCTTGATGCCTTGCGCATTTTTGACCTGATTTATATTTTGACCAGTGGCAGCGAGGATGCCATGTCCATGTCGGTATTTGCACGCCAACAATTATTCGACTTTCAAAGTATTGGAATAGGCTCCGCCGCAGCCACTTTGCTCTTTTTTCTCATCACCGCTTTTAGCATTATTTTTTTGACGTTGGGCCGCACCAAAGCGGACCGGCGTGAAGATCATTGAGGCAGGTCGTGCATTCCAAGCTTTACAAATCCATTCTTTACATTTCTTCACTGGTGGTCATAGTCGCAGCGCTCTTTCCCTTTTACTGGGCGGTGGTTACCTCCCTGAACTCGGGCTCTGATCTTTTCCGCACCCAGCTGCTCCCCCAAAGCTGGGCTTGGGAGAATTACGTGGAAATATTCCAAGAACAGCCCTTCGGGCGCAATATTCTTAACTCTCTGGTTATCGCCGTCAGCACCGTCACCCTCTGTCTATGTCTGGCGGTGAGCGCCTCTTACGCGCTGGGCAGGGTGCGCTTTAAAGGCAGATCCATGCTGCTGGTCTCTATCCTTTGCGTTTCCATGTTTCCACAGGTAGCTGTGCTCTCGGGCATGTTCGAATTGATAAGATCTCTTAACCTTTATAACAGCCTTGGGGGTCTTGTCTTATCCTACATGATTTTTACGCTGCCCTTTACTGTGTGGATTTTGACCACCTTCATGAAGCAGATGCCCCGGGAGATCGAGGAAGCAGCTATTTTAGATGGGGCTGGCCCTGTGACCATCTGCTTTCGCATTTTTCTGCCTCTTTTATGGCCGGCTTTGGTAACCACCGGGCTTTTGGCGTTTATTGCCGCCTGGAATGAATTCTTGTTCGCCTTAACTTTCACCGTTGAAAGTAAGGCGCGCACGGTGCCCGTGGCCATTGCCCTCATGACAGGGGCATCCGAGCACGAACTTCCTTGGGGGAAAATCATGGCTGCGTCCGTGGTGGTGACCTTGCCTCTCATTGCCTTGGTTTTAGCTTTTCAACGGCGCATTGTCTCGGGTCTGACGGCCGGAGCTATTAAAGGATAAAACGAGAGAGGATCATGTCAAAAGTTCAACTCAGCAACGTAAAGAAGACCTTTGGTAAGTCGGAAGTTATCCATGGGGTCAATCTTGAAATTGCCAATAACGAATTTACGGTGTTCGTGGGGCCTTCCGGGTGTGGGAAATCCACCCTCCTAAGACTTATAGCGGGCCTCGAGGACGTAACGGAAGGCCAGATAAAGATTGGTGGGAAAGATGTGACTCTTATGCCTCCTGCCAAAAGGAAGGTGGCCATGGTTTTCCAGTCTTATGCGCTTTACCCCCACATGACGGTCTACCAAAATATGTCTTTCGCCCTTCGTCGAACAAAGTATAAGAAAGAAGAGATCCATAAACGCGTCATGGACGCGGCCGAGACTCTGCAGGTTACGCACTTGCTAGACCGAAAGCCCAAGCAACTTTCGGGGGGCCAGCGCCAGAGGGTGGCCATAGGGCGCGCCATCATTCGAGATCCTGATGTTTTTCTGTTCGATGAGCCTTTGTCTAACCTGGATGCCTCCTTACGTGTCCAGATGCGCATGCGCATAGCCAAGCTAAAGGAAAAGCTGCACACCACCATGATCTATGTCACCCATGATCAGGTGGAGGCCATGACCTTGGCTGATAAGATCGTCGTCCTGAACGGTGGCCAAATCGAGCAGGCAGGCCCTCCGCTGGAACTTTATCATCATCCCCTTAACAAATTCGTGGCTGGTTTCATAGGCTCGCCCAAGATGAATTTCATAAAGGTTTCCATTGAAAAGCTTGAGAATGGGGTGGCAACCGTCCGCTTGCCCTTCAAAGAAGAGCACAAGGGAGCCCTCCTCAAGCTGCCTGTTTCGCTTCCAAAAAATATGCCTACCCTTAATAAGGGCGCCACAGCCGAGCTGGGCATTCGTCCTGAGCACCTTACCATCAGCCCGGAAAAAGGGTCGCTTTTCACGGGCCACGTGCAAACCATAGAACACCTGGGCAGCGAGATTTATTTATATGTAAAAATCACCGAAGACCAAACCCTCTTGGTCCGTGTCTCGGGCGACCAATCTTACGAGATAGGTGGGAAAGTCAGCCTCAGCGCCAACCCACAAGAGTGTCATCTGTTTGATGAAGAGACCGGCAACTCCTTTGATCGCGCGTTAAGAGCGCCCGCCTCCTGAAATAAATGGGATGAAGAAACTAGTTTTTTTGGTTACCGAAGCCAGCTACTTTTTCTCTCACCGCTATCCCGTGGCCAAGGCGGCCCAAAAGAAGGGCTACCACGTCATAGTTCTGACGCGTCCTCAGGGGCTGGAGGAGCGCTTTGCAAGGGAGGGATTTCAGCTGTGCCCCTTGATGTACTTGACGAGAGCCTCTCTCGGTCTGTTTGAGCAAGCCCGGGCATTCCTGGAGATCTGGGGATGGTACCGAAAGCTGAAGCCCGACATCACCCACCACGTGGCCATGAAACCCATCTTGCTGGGCACGGTGGCGGCTTTCTTCGCCGGGGTTCCCCGGATTGTTAACGCTGTCACTGGCCTTGGGTATCTTTACACCTCTCCCGCCCTTAAAGCACGTGTATTAAAGCGTATCTTCCTGGGGGTTTTAAAGATTTTTTCTTCCGAGAATGTGACCTATATTGTACAAAACCAAGACGACCTGGGTATCTTTCAAAAAGCATTTTCTCCTAAAAACGTCGTCCTTATCCGGGGATCTGGGGTGGACATGCAAAAGTTCAGCCCCCGGTCTGAAACCAGGGGCCGCAACTCTCTTTTGCAGGTGCTGCTGCCGGCAAGGCTTTTACGCGACAAGGGCATTGAAGACGCCATCCAGGCTTTCCGGATACTCCGGAACAAGAAAAGGCCGCTACAGCTTATCTTGGCAGGAAGGCTTGACCCCCAAAACCCCCAAGCCTTCGCGGAAAGCCAGGTTAGAAAGTGGGTGAAAGAGGGAGCTTGCCTCTGGCTTGGGGACGTTAAAGATATGGCTGGGCTACTGAAGTCGGTGGACATTGTTTTGCTGCCCTCCCATCGCGAGGGTATGCCGCTCAGCCTCTTAGAGGCCGCGGCCACGGGGCTCCCCATCGTGACCACCGACGCCCCGGGCTGCCGTGAAGCTGTGATCCCGTTGCAGACAGGCCTCCTGGTTCCCCCCAAAAATCCCGAGGTCCTTGCGCAGGCCTTGGAGATCCTGGAAGCCCACGATCTACGGGAAAGTATGGGAAAGGCGGGACGTCGGTATGTGGAGAAGAATTTTTCCCAAGAGCGGATTGCGGAGGAGACTTTGAAGATTTATGAGAAAGGCAAGGCCGCGCGCCTCCGTTAAAAGGATGCACCCCTTCTAAAACGTGGGCCTGCTCCGCTTTCTCAGAATTATTCAAGAAAGGAGGGAGGCCCGAAGAAGCCTCATAGCGGAAGCCTCCAGAAGCGCCCCCTCCCCGAACAGCCTATTTATTCCTCTACAATGAGAGGAGTTGGAACCCTGCTCTTCCGGGATATATAGGCTTTTAGTTTTTGTCTGCCTAGGG
>CAYXFG010000066.1:0-6079 GCA_964464225.1 uncultured Holosporaceae bacterium | reverse complement strand
TTTGTTCGTAACTCGTTCTCTGTAAGCCATACTCTTTTCTAAGCTGAAAAAAGATTTGACGTGCAGCGTTTTTTTCTGGAGTGAAAGCTTTCTTGCGGCGCAGGGCTTCGTTGCAGACCCCATAAGCTTCTTGCCAAAGATTTTTTTCTTGGCAGGCAAAAAGCTTAGGTATGAGAGGCTTCAGCTCTATCCCTCTTATATCTTTACCCTTTTTGTTGGCTAGGGTGGTATTAATTTCATAGAGGCGGCCGCTGACTAAATCCTTTGCTTTTTGCCCCCCTTGATCCAGGCGTGGGCAGCATAGAAGAGCTTGCACCGCGGGCAACGCAGAGGGCATAACAAGGTCTTGAATAAATTCTTGAAAGTCTGGCCAGTTGGAGATCACCAAGCGTCTTACGTCACCGTCCCGGGGTTCGAAAGCGGCATAATTAAGCTTGAAGAAAATCAAAGAAAAAAAGAAGTAATTCAAAAATTTCACACTAAAACCCCTGAAAAAAGAATTTGTCACCAAACAAACCTTGGCCAAAAATCTTATATATCAGTGCAAGCGTTTCTTGGAAAGGCGCAGCTGCTCAAAGAAGTTTGTTAAAAGCTCGCTGCATTCTTTGGCCAGAAGACCAGCCAGGACAAAGGGGCGATAGTTGCAGGTGGGGTGCGTAAAAATCTTGGGGCCCTGAACGATGCCTCCGCCCTTGGGGTCCCAAGCTCCAAAACAGATCATCTGTAGGCGGGTCAAGGAAATGGCAGAGGCGCACATGGGGCAAGGCTCCAGGGTGGTATAAAGAAAGTGGCCTCCCAGGCGTTCATAACCGACTTTCTGACAGGCCTCGCGGATTACCAGCATTTCCGCATGGGCGGTGGGGTCCCGGTATTCCAGGGTGCGGTTAGAAGCGCGCGCCAGGATATTGCCGCCTTTATCCACAATAACCGCACCAATGGGGACTTCCCCTCGGGCTTGGGCTTTGTGAGCCTCTTGAATTGCTGCGCGCATGTAGGTATGGTGCAGTATGGAGCTCATCAAATCTTGTGTCCTCAGGGCTGGGGTAGCATGGGCCCTCTTAAAAAGTTATAACTTGGGGCGGCCACCACCCACCTTGAAGAGACCACCGGACCTGCGTGGATCTACCCTAAGATAGTCGGAGAGTTTTCGCAATACTAAAATATCTATCCTCTAACCCCCTAGGGAGCCTTATATGAATACACCTGCCGCCCCCCTGCCAAGCCCCGTTGATGTCTCTTTGGCTTCCGCTTCTTCTCCCCCCACCTGGGACTTAAGAGATTTGTATGACGGCAAAGAGGATCCTAAAATCCCACAAGACCTGGACGCAGCAGAACAGGGTGCAGATTCTTTCAGAGCCCAGTACGAAGGCCATGTCAAAACCCTCTCGGGGGACGAGCTGGCTAAGGCTATAAAAACGTTCGAAGAGCAGGCTGAAGTGCTGGGGAAGCTCAGCTCCTATGGCAGCCTTCTGTTTGCCAGTGACATGACCCACAAGGGGGTCTCTTCGTTTTATCAAGATGTTAAAGAAAGAGTAAACGCCATCAGCCAGAAGGGTATTTTCTTCTCTCTGGAAATTAACCTTCTTCCCGACGATCATTTGGAAGGCCTTCTGAAAGATTCAGAGGCTCTTCGGTCTTACAGCTCCTGGCTGCGGGATATCCGGCTGTTCAAAAAACATCAATTGAGCCATGATCTGGAGAAAATCCTTCATGAAAAGCATATTTGCTCCATGGATAATTGGATCCGGCTCTATGACGAAGTCTTGGCGCGTTTGCGATTCGACGTGGGGGGAAAGCAAATCCCCATCAATGACCTTTTGCCCCGGTTGATGGACGCAAATCCCGAGGTCCGCAAAGAGGCAGGGTTAGCTCTGGCAAAAGGTTTGGCCGAACAGGAAGAGGTTTTTTCCCTTATTCTAAACACGTTGGCCAAGGATTTGGAAATCACGACGCGATGGCGGCGATTTGCTTCTCCGCTATCCGCAAGAAATCTAGAGAATTCAGTGGAAGACGACGTGGTGTCATCGCTTATCCAATCCGTCAAGGAGGCTTACCCTTCCATAAGCCATCGCTTTTACAAGCTAAAAGCCAAATGGCTGGGGGTGGAAAAGCTGAATTTCTGGGATCGCAATGCCCCTTTGCCCCAGGACAAGAGACAATCTGTAAGCTGGGAGCAAGCCCAATCCATTGTGCTGGAATCCTATCGGGGTTTTTCCCCAAGAATGGCCGCCTTGGGCCAGGAATTTTTTGACAAAAATTGGATCGATGCGGCTTTACGGCCAGGCAAGGACAGCGGAGCTTTTTCCCATCCTGTGGTGCCATCGGCCCACCCCTATATCTTGCAGAATTATCAAGGCAATGCCTGGGATGTGATGACCCTTGCCCACGAGCTGGGGCATGGGATTCACCAGAGACTGGCGGCCCGTCAGGGCTATCTTATGATGGACACCCCTTTGACCATAGCCGAGACAGCCAGCATCTTTGGGGAGATGTTGACGTTTCGCTCCCTCATGGCAAAAGCCCAGACCAAAGAAGAGCGCAAGGTCCTCTTGGCAGGGAAGGTGAACGATGCTTTGAACACCATCGTGAGGCAGGTGGCCTTTTCAGATTTCGAAACCCGTCTCCACAGTCGGCGTCTTCAAAAAGAGCTTACAGCCAAAGAAATTGGAGAAATATGGATGGAAGTCCAAAAGGAAAGCCTGGGCGATACCTTTGTGCTTGATCCAGCTTACCACTCTCTCTGGGCCTACATCTCGCATTTCTATCACGTACCTTTTTATGTTTATGCATACGCTTTCGGGAACTGCCTTGTGAACTCCCTTTATGCAGCCTATGAGAAGGGTCTTCCTGATTTTGAGGAAAAATATCTAGCCCTTTTAGAAGCGGGGGGAACCCTTCATCACAAAGAACTTCTGGCCCCCTTTGGCTTGGATGCGTCGAACCCCGATTTTTGGCGTCAAGGGCTGGGCCTTATCGCCACCTGGATCGATGAGTTGGAAGCCTTAGACTGAGCAAGGCGCGTGTGGGATGGATATTCAATCTCTTCTTGTGCAACTCAAGAGGCACACGCAGATTTCCACAAGTGCAGCTTTTCAAGCGGGCAAATGGGCATCATGGGCGCTGAAAGATAAAGCCTTCTCTTGGGGCGACCCGGCGGAGGTCCACGAGGAAAGGGCTCAGGAATTATCCGAACTTTTGGGCGGCTTTAAAGGGCCTCTCATGAAGGTGGCTCAGCTTCTCTCCATGGTGCCGGGGCTTTTGCCCGAACCCTATGCCCGGGCTCTGGCTAAGCTGTCGTCTCAGGCTCCTGCCATGGGGCCCTTTTTCGTAAAGAGGCGCTTGAGGTCCGAGCTGGGGGACGCCTGGGAAAACAACTTTTCCTCCTTCTCCCTGCAGGCCTCTTACGCAGCCTCCCTGGGGCAGGTGCATGAGGCCCAGGGGTTGGGGGGAGGGCGTCTGGCCGTCAAGATTCAATACCCCAATCTCCCCAGCATTTTTCTTGCAGATTTTGATCATCTTTCTCGCTTGTTGAAGGGCTTGGGCCGTCATTACGGATCCTTGGACTTAACCAAAGCTTTGGAGGAGATCAAGGAAAGGCTGTGGGAGGAGATGGATTACGGCCGTGAAGCTCAGAACATGCTGGTTTTCCAGCAGCTCTTCGGGGCTTCGTCTTGCGTAAGCGTACCCAAACCTGTGGTCTCCCTGTCTACGTCCCGGCTTCTGACCATGGAATATAGAGAAGGGCAGCCGCTGGAAGAGGCCTGCAAGCTTCCCCAAGATCTTCGAGACGAGCTGGGGGCTCGGCTTTTGGAAAGTTGGTTCAAGCCTTTCTTCTCCAAGGGAATCTTGCATGGAGATCCGCATCCGGGCAACTTTTCCTTCAGCTGGGATGGCCAAGTTATCCTTTATGACTTTGGGTGTATGCGTCAGTTTCAGCCCTCCTTTGTGGAGGGCGCGCGGCTCCTGTACCAAGGCCTTTTGCAAGACCACAATCCTAAGATAAAAGAAGCCCTGGGCCTCCTGGGTTTCCGAGAAACCGATCCCGAGATTCTTGGTTTGTTTACACAGTGGGCCCGTTATCTATTTGCGCCCTTCCTCGTACGCTGTAGAGGGCCTTTGGATCAGTTCTACAAAGCCCAGGACGGCAAAGCGATCGCGGGGAATATTTTGAAAGGCCTCAAAGAAAAGGGGGGAGTGGTGCTACCGCCCGAGCTTGTTCTTTTAGATCGGGCGGCTGTGGGGATTGGTTCTGCGTGTATACGCTTGCAAAGCCATGCCGACTGGTATGAGATCATGCATCATCTCATGGGCTTCTGAGCTTTATTTTCCCTGTTCGCCGGTATTCTGATAAAAAAAGAAGCCCTTATTGAAATCAACAGGAGAGATCCCTATATAGAAGAAGACGAAGGCCTGTATTTGCCAGATATTTGATTTGTGGAGTTCTCTTATGAAGTTTTTCTTTATGCTTTTCTTGTCGTTCTTTTTATCTTCAGGGATTCATGCTGCAAGCCACAGTGAAGAGGGGTCCGTTCCTGCAAAAGCTGTTGTTCCTGTTTCCGCAGGACAGCAGGCCTGAGGTCCGCTGAAAGATCCAGAGCTGCTTGATCTTCCCGACGACATAATTAAGAAAGTGATGGGATTCCTGGACATGGAATCCTTTGGAGAGTTGCGTCTTGCTTGCAAGAAGCTTCATCAGCTTTCTTTCCATGTGCCTGTCAGTATTGTATTCAATGAATACAATACAGGGGAAGTGCCGCCTTTCCGTTATATCCAGCATGCAAGGTCTACACTGAGGGGGCCCTTCGCCATCACAGCCTTAGCCTCTGGCCTCGAAAACATGTGCCAGCTTCGGGAGCTAAATTTGGCGAACAATAATATTGGGCCCGGTGGGATCGAGCTTCTAGGGCAAATCCTCCCCGAGATGGCAGAGCTCAAATCTTTAGATTTGAGGGGTAATCATATTGGATCTCAAGGGGTCAAACCTTTGGCCTTTATGCTCGCGCAAATGACAAAGCTTCAGATCTTAAATTTGGCTTGCAACAAAATCGGGCCGGAGGGGATGGAAATCCTGGCCCCCGCCCTTGCACAGATGACAGGTCTGCAGCTCTTGGGTTTGTCGCAAACCGAGATAGAGAATGAAGGCCTAGAAGCTTTAGCCTTGGTGCTCCCTCAAATGACAGGTCTGCGGCTTTTAAATTTGCTGGAAAGTGGGTTTGACTCCCTTGGGGTTGAGGCGTTAGCTGGCGTTTTGGGACAGATGCCGTGTCTAGAAACCTTGATTTTAAGTTTCAATAATATTGGACCCATGGGGATCGAAGATTTAGGACTTGCACTCCCCCAGATGGCAAAACTACAGACCTTGGATTTGTCATCCACTAGGATTAAGCCTCAAGGGGCCGAAGCCTTAGCCTTGGTGCTACCCCAGATACCAGGACTGCGAGAGTTGAGTTTATGGAATAACTCGATTGGGTCTCAAGGAGCTGAAGTGTTAGCACCAGCTCTGTCCCGGATGACAGGGCTGCGGATCTTGAATTTGGCCTACAATGAGATGGGAGCTGATGGGCTTGAAACCCTAACACCTTTTCTTGCATGTATGCTAGAGCTTCGTGATTTAGATTTGTCTACGAATGAGGTTAAACCTCAAGAGGCAGAAGCTTTAGGCGCGGGCGCTCCCCCACATGACAATGCTGAATAGCTCACATTCAATCCAGGGATTACGCTTCGCAAGATCTTAGATCTTAGCCAGCACTCAGCACCTGGAGACGAGGGACCAGGAGCGCCCATCTGCTAACGGGGTTCCATTCCTTGGTTTTCTCCTATTTATGTAAAATACACTTTTGAAAAGTTGATTTTACACAAACCAGGCTATACACTGGCTGTATGATGTTTAAACGATGTATCAGCGAAAAAGTAACCGCCTACGCCCAGATGTTTCCTGGGGTGTTCCTCACGGGCCCTCGCCAGAGTGGAAAAACCACTCTTTTAAAAATGACGTTTCCTGACTATCAATACATCTCTCTTGAAAATCCTCACACCCTGGATGCGGTTCGGTTTGATCCTGTTGGCTATTTCAAGGACC
>CAYXFG010000065.1:5276-6348 GCA_964464225.1 uncultured Holosporaceae bacterium | reverse complement strand
TTAAGCTTCTTCCCTTTACACTGTATCCATCTTCTTCCTCGGTTTGAACATCCAGAAGAAGATAGCTCAGTGGCTGGGTCCTATCCACAGGCTGCAGCTCCACAAGGCAGCTGGAATCTGTCACGGGCCAGGCATGCTTTATGGCATGAGGGGAGACTTGCATGGGGTCCGAGACCATCTTCGAAAGCGTCTCCGCTATAATGAGGTTGTGTTCATCGAAGGCCAGAACGTAGTTAGCCAGTTCTATTAAGACTCTAGGGGTAAAGTCTCCCAGTGGGAAATATCGATCATCTTCAAGATTATCCAGGTTGAAAAAAACAAGGTGGTTGTCCTTGCCTGCACCTCTCTTCCAAAGTCTATTATCCTGTTCAAAAGCTACCAAGGAATGATGGCTGTAGGCCACAAGCGAGGGCCCTTCCAGCAGGGGTAAATTCAAGGGAGATCCATCTTGCTTAGAAATACTTCTTATGAAGGCGGCTTTTTTCCGATCCTCAGGCACTAGGCTCAGGAAATAATGAGAGGCGCTCTGGGCGATGCTGACCAATCGATTGTCTTTCAACTCGTCTCGGAACAAGCTCTTCTTCTCGCCGGATCCACCGTTGACCTGGCAGGCAGTAAGACGCAGTTGCTCCTCGGGCACCAACAAAAAGTTGGTGTCTGCATCAGGTGGCAGATAAAAAGAAAGGAGATAACGAAGGGGGCGAAGGCTGGAATCCGGCTTTATGAGACATGAAACCAGGTCCTCTGGGTGAGCACTTTCCTTGATACCAAATACCAAGCCTGCATGGGGATATTTTACGAAACACGTGCGACGGGGGTACGCATCTTTGATCACCGTTTCTGCCAAAAGCTCTGGTGTGAGAATTCCTGCCCTCGATGAAAGCGGGGTCGGCACCTGCGCCAAATTTTCAGAGGCAACAGACTGTGGGTCCTGCTGGTCGTCGACCGCTCTTCTTTTAGAGGATGGCGAATCGCTGGGGGAATCAGAGATTTCATTTGAAGATTCTCCACCAAACAAATTCTTGCGGCAGCTCTCCCTGTTAGAGTTTTGAAGGTTCCGAGAGGCTCTGTC
>CAYXFG010000065.1:2537-5266 GCA_964464225.1 uncultured Holosporaceae bacterium | reverse complement strand
CCTAACATATTGGGGTTGTATTCATCCTGAGGGGCAGACAATGAAACAAGACTAAACATCGTAAAAAAAACAAATAAAGGCGCAAAATTCATTAAATACTCACTAATTAAAAATAAACTAATTCTTTTTATTCTAATAAACATAAGTAATCAATATAATTAAGCGCCTTTTACATATTTAATTTCTATTTCTTAGAAAAAGACAGGGTTTTTATACAGTCGAAATTTATGACACCCCCGCCGACGCGCCGCGTAACATAGAATTCCACGTAGGGCTTGCTGGAATAAGGATCTCGTAAGACGTTGAGAGATCCGCGGTCCACCACCTGGTATCCTTCCTGAAAGTTACCAAAAGCGATGGAGCGTGAGGCAGTCCCTGCCACCAGAGCGGGCATTTCGTCCATTACTAGAAGGGGAAAGCCCAGGAGAGTGCCATAAGGCTTATCGCCCAAAGAGGGATGCCACAAATAGGCCCCGCTGTGTTCAGACTTAAGTTTGCGGATCTCGGCGTGGGCAGAGCGCGATAAAATCCAATGCGCTTCCTTCAAGTACTGGGTGGGCAAGGATTCCACAAGCTCAATCAAAATGTCGGCAGGTGAGCTTTCGGGGAAGGCCCCCTCTTTTCCGGTGGAAATTTCTTGTATCTTCCCCCATTCCCCTTTCCCTACAATGGTGGGGTAAGACAGAATGCCCTGGGGTTGGTTCTGGCCCGTACCTGAGATGAAAGCCAGGTTTTCAATGCGGGTCATTTTGTCGGCTATACGGTTAATAAGCCACTCTTCAATGTTGACGGCCCCATCCTCCAAGAGACGCTGGGTCGCTTGCTGCTTTGCATACAGCTCATGTACTTGCAAGGTGATTTTAGCCAGGCTTCCTTCCTTGGTAAGAGATCTGTCCTGAGTCTCGGTGACCCACCCGGTCTCTGGGAAGTCCCTGTCTAATATGACTTCGATGGATCCCGATGAGACAGTGATCTGACGGGCTATATCTCGGAAAGCTGGATATAGAGAACCGGTGGACTGCAGCCTTTCCTGCGACGGAGGTGGCAAAAGATAGGAACCGGGGATGTCCCCAGAAGTGAGGGACTTTGAGTGGATATGGTGCTCGCCATGTCTTAGGTAGGCCTCGAAAGCCTTGCTTTGTGCAGGTGACGCATACCCTTCGTTAAGGCTGCTTTCAGGTCTCTTTCGAGAAATTTCTAGCTTTTTATCTATTCTTTCTTCCAGTTGATTCATCTTATCCTCGTGATTTTTCACAAATGTTCCCGTAAAAGTTTGGATTCCTTGGTTGAGCTCCTGCAGAGCGTGTCTCAGGGGGCGTTCATCCCCATGACACTCTTCAGATTGAGGCAGGGATGTGGGTATAGGGTTCATAAAAATGCTCCATGTAAAAAAGGGGGGCTATAAAAAGAAAAGGACGCGCAAGAAGGCGTCCCTACTATTAAGGCTATAGGTCTAGGGGAAAAAAATCAACAGCTCTTTTGGGAGTTCACAAAAGAAGCCATTTCCAGGGCCAAAGGCCTGGAAAGGTAAGGGTGGGCCGGGAGCCTATGCTCCTTTAGAGGAGGAGGGACGCCCCCCTATTTTATCTTCAAGGCCCCGGGCGAGGCGCAGGATATTGCCGAAGTGTCTTATAAAAACGAGAAGGCTAAGAAGGCTGGTCACAATAACCAAGGGCTCTCCGTACCCCCATATCCAAGCTGAGAGGGGAACTAAAAGACAGCTCAGCAAGCTGGCCACAGAAGAATAGCCAAATAAAAGGGCAAAACACAGCCATCCCACCACGGCTTGGCTTCCAAGGGGAAGGCATAACGCCAGAAGGGCACCTGCGTAGGTGGAGACGCCCTTCCCGCCCTTAAACTTGAGCCATAGGGGGAACATGTGCCCCAGAACTACGATCAGCGCAGCCAGAAATTCGCAGTGCCAGTAGGTGGCTATTTTGACCATCACATAGCCTTTCAGAGTGTCCAAGGCGAACGTAAGGAACGCAAGAATTTTGTTACCTGTTCTGAGGACGTTTGTGGCGCCAATGTTGCCAGATCCCAGGCGTCGCAGGTCTTTCTTTTCCGACCACCGAGTCAAGACAAGCCCCCAAGGCACCGAGCCCGCCAAGTAGGCGCAAGCTAAGATTATCCATTGCTGGTAACAAAAAGGCCAAAGAAAGTTTAGATGAGACATGAGATACTCTTAGGGCTTTGGGATGACTTCCTTTTTAGGTCTCCATCTGGGTGTAATAACGGCACCTGATACGACCATTTTTATTCCTTCTTCCACGGTCATGTCTAAAAGAAGGGTGTCCTTCTGGGGAACGATGAGAAGGAATCCTGACGTGGGATTGGGAGTGGTAGGCACAAAGACTGTGTAGAAACTCTCTTTTATCCTTCCCTTTAGCTCCCCACTGCCTTCGCCGGTGATGAAACACAGGGAACGTGTGGCCCGGCTAGGATAATAGATAAGCCCTACTTTCTTAAATGAAGAAGATTCCCGATCCAAGACAGCTTCGGAAATCTGTTTAAAAGTCGTATAAAGCCCCCTGATGATGGGCATGTGGGAGAGAAACCGGTCAAAAGAGCCCAGCATGTAGCGGCCTAAAAACCCAGTGGTCAAGGCCCCCAACAAGGTGGCAGTGGTGACCATAATAAGGATACCATAGCCTGGAATGCCATATTTCTCAATGAAGGACAGGGAGTCAGGGAAGAGAGGCTTAACCATGCCATCGATAGCTTCCACA
>CAYXFG010000065.1:0-2527 GCA_964464225.1 uncultured Holosporaceae bacterium | reverse complement strand
GCATGAACACAAGGAGGCCGCTGAAAAAATACTTCCTAAGTCGGCTTAGAAAGCTGGGTGCGGCTCTCTGGTCTTCAGGGGCGCAATCTTGGTGAGGAAGGTTCATGGAGATCCCGTTGCAAAGAGTAAGCTTCCAAGAACTGTATCATTGCTCTGAAGGCGAGACAAGGCCTTTAAAGTGCTCCAAAGCTTCGGGATTAGCCAGAGCCTCTTTGTTGGGGACTTCTTTCCCTTCGATAATGTTCTTTACGGCAAGCTCTACAAGTTTACCATTTTTGGTGCGGGGGATTTCGGGCACCTGAAAAATGAGGGCAGGCACGTGGCGCGGCGTAGTATTGGCGCGAATCATTCTTTTTATGCTGCTTGCCAGCTCGTCGTTGAGCAGAAGCCCTTCTCTTAGCTTGACGAACAAGAGGACCCTCACGTCCCCCTCGAAAGATTGACCCACAGCGATGCTTTCAAGCACATCTTCCATGCGTTCGACCTGCCGGTAGATCTCGGCTGTGCCTATGCGGACGCCCCCCGGGTTAAGGACGGCGTCGGAACGCCCATAAATAATGAACCCCTCTTGGGCGGTCAAAGCAGCAAAGTCTCCGTGGCACCAAACCCCGGGGAACTTATCGAAATAGGCTTGATGATACTTTTCGCCGTCCGGGTCCTGCCAGAATCCCAAAGGCATGGAGGGGAAAGCTGTGACACATACCAGTTCCCCCTTTTCTCCTCTTGTGGGTGATCCTCGTTCGTCGAAGATCTGCACATCCATGCCCAGGCCTGCGCCCTGGATCTGGCCGGCGTAGACGGGGAGAGTGGGGATACCCAAAACAAAGCAGGAGATGATGTCGGTGCCTCCGGAAATGGAGGCCAGGTTCACGTCCGATTTGATGTGGGAGTACACGTACTCAAAGCCTTCAGGAGACAGGGGCGACCCCGTCGAAGTTATCGTGCGCAGGCAAGATAGGTTGTGGGTTTTCTTTGGATCCACTTCTTCTTTACAAAGGGCATCGATGAATTTGGCAGCCGTGCCAAACAGCGTCATCTTCTCATTTTGTGCGTAGTCAAATAGAATTTCTGGAGTAGGGTGGAAGGGCGAGCCATCATATAATAATAAAGTGGCCCCTGTGGCCAGGCCGGAAACCTGCCAATTCCACATCATCCACCCACAGGTCGTGAAGTAGAACAGGCGATCTCCTAGACTTAGATTACAGTGCAGCTGGTGTTCTTTTAAATGTTGAAGCAAGGTGCCCCCATGACCATGCAAGATGCACTTGGGCACCCCGGTCGTACCCGAGGAAAACATGATAAACAGGGGGTCGTTGAAAGCTGTTTTCTGAAAGTCGATGGTTGAAGGGCTGTTCTGAGCACGGGCCTCGTTCCAAGATAACACGCCGGGGCCTGATATGTTCAGGAGCGGCTCCTGGTCAGGCCCTGCATAGCTGTAGACAAGTGTGGTTTGGACAGAGGGCAGACCCGAGAGGATGGCAGATATTTTATCACCGCAGGGGTGTTTCGTTCCCTTGTACAGGTAATAATCCGCACAAACAAAAACTTTCGGGGAGATCTGGCTAAAACGGTCGAGTACGCCCTGGACACCGAAATCCGGGGAGCAGGAGGCCCATACTCCCCCGAGAGAGGCCGTTGCCAGCATGGCGATGACAGCTTCCGGCGTGTTGGGGGTAAACCCTACCACGCGGTCTCCCGGCTTTACCCCACAGCCCCGCAGGTACTGCGCTATGGTGGAAACTTCATCGTAAAGTTGCTTAAAACTTAGCGAGCGCCTTACCGTATCTTCGCCCCAGAAAACAATGGCCGTGTCCTCGCTTTGGTGTCTCAGCAGATTCTCTGCATAGTTAAGGAAACCCTGAGGAAAGAATCGCGTGTCCTTCATATGGCTGGCTTCTTGAAAGGGCAGAGAACCCTTGTCGCCTATAACTTGGCAAAAGTCCCACAAGGCGTCCCAAAAGGCCTCCATGTGGCGCACTGACCACGTGTGCAATTCCTTATAAGAAGAAAAGGAAATCCCATGCTTTTGAGAAAGATGGGCGCAAAAAGAGGAAAGATTGGCACAGTCCATCGCTTCGGGGCGGGGTGCCCATAAAGGGGAGGAGGTCATGGCGGAAAGCTTAGAAAGAGGAGCTGCTGTCAGCAAGAGCGAGGTCGGCCTCTGCAGCAGCTGGCCGGGGCTCGTCCTTGGTAAGAGACATGCCCACCGCTGCCAGATAAAGATCCAAAAGCTCTTCCTGCTCTAGGCGTTTGTTGACATCCATCTTACGGAGCTGCACCACCTTCCGAAGGGTCGGGCCGTCGTATCCCTGGGACTTTGCTTCGGCATACACTTCTTTAAGATCCGAGGATAGCGCGGACTTTTCTTCTTCAAGGCGTTCAATTCTTTGTAAAATGGATTTTAGTTGTTCGGCCGCGACGCCGCCCACGTAGGTCATTTAGTCTTCTCCATGAGGTTTGTGAAGATACTTGAGAGCCTCGTATAGCACCGGTTTCAGAGTTGAAGCTTCAACCCCAGAAATCGCAT
>CAYXFG010000064.1:0-6536 GCA_964464225.1 uncultured Holosporaceae bacterium | reverse complement strand
GGTGCAATTGTGTTGCTAAGGTATCTCTTCCATTGGGAATACTGAAAGCCAGCAGCTATCCCAAACAGGAGCAAGATATAAAGGGCCTGCGAAACAATGAGGGCAAAGAAAATAGGCGTGTAGGTTTGGACAACCTGCCCCATCATCCCCTCGTGTTGCATTTTGAGGGCAAACCCAAATATGAATAAAGGCAGCACAGGTATGAACAGCTTTTTCAAGAAAGCGGTGGCACGATCCCGAAGATACTGGGCCAGGGCTGTGACGCGGGGGTTTCTAAAATAAAAGAAAACCACGCCGGCAGCCACGCCGGCTGCCAGAGCGTAGTTGTTGGGAATTTTGGGAAGGGTAAAATACCCCAGAGAGGGTAAAGCATGAACCTCTCCAAGAGACGAGGTGGTGCCCATAAAAGAAAAACACCCAAGCCCAACGCCGTACGCGTAGTAAAGGCAAATGAAGGTGGAGCCCACCACAAAGAGAAGGAGGGCCCCTAAAAACACCAGTACATTATTTCTAAAGCTTAGGAGGCAAGCAAAAAGATAACTAAAAACAATAAAGGGAAGACAGAAAATAAGCAGCTCTTGCAGCTGAAGGCTAAGGGAATAAAAAAAGCTTTTGACCTGGGTGGGCAGAAAACCCCCCAGAGAAAAAGCTGCTATCAGAACCAGGGCCAACTGCAACGGTAAGCTTTGCTTCAAAGGCTTGAACATATAAATCCTAAATGGTTTCCAGAACACGCTGCTTAGCCGCAGCCCATGCCCTTATATAAAGGAAGTCGCCTCCCTACGACAAGATAATAATTGAAGGAAGTTTGCCCTTGCATTAGACTAGGCAAAAGTGGAGGCCAGAAGCCCAGGATAAAGCGCCTCAGGGCGTTCTCATACTTCCTTATTTTCTTAAAAAGCCTTGGGTAAACTTGGACTACACTTCATGAAAAGACAAAAGCTCATCCTCTGTATCCTGGACGGCTGGGGGTATGCGCCTCCGGGTCCTAGCAATGCCATCAGTCAAGCACATACGCCCACATGGGACCGGTGGCTACAGACCTACCCGCTGGCCACTCTGGAGGCCTCAGGACCCGCCGTGGGTCTTCCCGCGGGTCAAATGGGCAACTCCGAGGTAGGCCACATGACCATCGGCGCGGGAAGGGCAGTCCTACAGGACTTGCCCCGAGCAGACCATGCCTTTCAAACAGGCTCCTTCCAAAAGGATCCCTTTTTTCTGTCTGTGATCACTCGCCTGAAAGAAACGGGAAGACCCTGCCATCTTCTGGGTCTGCTCTCAGATGGGGGCGTGCACGCGCACCTATCACATATTTTAGAGATGGCCCGCCTCATGGCCCAGGCCCAGGTGCATGTGTGTGTGCATGCCTTACTAGATGGGCGAGATACGCTTCCTAAAAGTGCTACCACCTACTTAAGATCTCTCCAAGAAGTCCAACAAGAATTTCCGTCTAAAATTTCCCTGGCTACCTTCATGGGGCGATATTATGCCATGGACCGTGATCAGCGGTGGGAGCGCACGGAAAAAGCTTATGATGCCTTGGTCTCTGGCATAGGGCCCTCTTTTTCTGACCCTTTCAGGGCTGTGGAGGACTGCTATGAAAAAGGCATCGCTGACGAATTCATGCCGCCTTTTGTTCATGCCTCCTACAAAGGTGCACAAGCCGGCGACGGCCTGTTCTTCCTCAATTTCAGAGCCGATCGTATGCGCCAACTCTGTGAAGCTTTGGTAGACCCTGCTTTCAAAGGGTTTAGCCGAAAAAGGGTCGTCCCCTTCTTCCAGCCCGCCTCCCTTACGTCCTATCACCAAAGTCTCGACCCCCTTGTCCATGCCCTCCTGCCCCCTCATCAACCTGAGTCTACCTTGGGAGAGGTCTTGTCACGCCACCATCTTACCCAGATGCGCTTGGCAGAAACTGAGAAGTATGCCCACATCACCTTTTTTTTAAATGGAGGCCGAGAGCAGCCTTTTCCCGGGGAAAAGCGCTTTCTAGTGCCCTCCCCCAAAGTGGCCACCTATGATCTTTGCCCAGCCATGTCGGCCCAGGACCTTACAGAGGGAACTCTAAAAGCCATCCAAGAGGGCTATGACGTTATCATCCTCAACTTTGCCAACGCCGATATGGTGGGACATTCTGGGCACCTTCCACCTACTATAAGTGCCATCGAGTTCCTGGACAAATGCCTTCACCGCATAGAATCTCAAGCCTTGGAGAAAGGATATGTTCTGGCCGTAACAGCAGACCACGGCAATGCCGAGGAAATGATCGACAGCCACAGCGGCGGCCCCCTGACTGCCCACACCCTTAACAAGGTGCCTTTTTTACTGGTCAATAACCGTGATTACAAGCTGAAGCCTACCACAGGGTCGCTCCAGGATATAGCGCCCACTCTCTTAACGGTGCTCTCCCTCCCTATCCCCCAGGAGTATACAGGACGTTCCCTGATCCAGGCGCCAGACACCAAGTCGAAAGTATCCTCCTAATTTTGCCTCATTTTCCCCACTCCGAGCCTTTGAGCCATTCTTGGAATTTCTTATGTTCTTCCTCTTCGTCTTCCGTAAATCCCGGTTCTGAGCTGTTGGTGAATTCAGCTATCTTCTCAGCGAGAGTGGGAAGGCCGATGGCGGCTCGACGCTGGTCCACCTTGTGGGGCTCTTTCAAGTTAAAGGCGTGCCACCCTTTTTTGCTGGGAAACAACTGGACACCATAGAGTTGTGGCCGGCCTTCGAACAGTTCAATGCGATCATAAAGGCTTGCATAGTGATAACCCACATCCTCACCCTCCTCTAAAAGGGCTTTGATGGATTTAAGAGCTTCTTTCATTGGGTGCTTGTGCTCGATGGCATGAATGGCAATAAGCCATGCGGCTTCGAAGGCCTCTTTGCCGTATTGAGAAGGCCGCGGCCATTGGTATTTTGATAAAAACTCCTGGAGATACCTAAGGTTATCCCCGTGAACTTTTTTCATACGAGGGTGATAGCCGAATTCCTTGAGCTCTTTGCTCTCAACCAACTCAGCTCTAACTTGCAAGTCGTATTCCGCAAGCTTTATCAAGGCGTTTAAGGCAGATGTGGGGATAACTGTCATTTGTCATTTCTCTCGGCTGGCATTCCCCATTACTAAACTAATTACCCTCCAGGTGCCAGTCATCAGGTCTGCCAGGTTCCACTTTTCAAGCTTATCAAGGTTTTTCCTACCTCACTTCACAAAGCAGGGTTTATCTCGTACTTTAGAGAAATGATGCGTCTACAGCTTGTGTCTCTGTTCTTTTTTTTGTTAAGTGCTTTTCCTTCCTTTGGAAACGCACAAGCCTCGCAAGCCTGTGCTCAAGCTGCGGAAGATTACAGACAAGCTGCAAGGGCTCTCTTGGAAGTCGAACACAATCTTCAAACTCTGGAAAATGAGAAGCGTGAGAAAGAGGCGTGGCTATCTTCACACTTAAAGCTATTACAGGGCGCCCTTGCAAAGCTTTACCAGTTGCGACTACGCGAGCAGGCCCTTTGCCCTCTTCACAGAGAACAAAAGGATGTTATGCAGCGAAAATCTCTCATGAAGGGGGTCCTTTATACCCTGCAGCGCCAAATCTCCACCACAGAGAGCCATCTGAAAGCCCTGAAGGTAGCCTGCCAAAAAGAACGGCTTCTCCATCAAAAAGCTGAAGAAGACCTGGCGCGCTATGAAAGTAAGAAACTCCAGCTGGAAGACCAGCTGAAGAAAGTCCCAAGCCGGCTTCCTGCCGGAAAAAAACCCCGCAGGCTCCCCGGTGCCGCTCTTTCGGCCAAGGCCAAGCAAGCCCAAACATTAGCGGCTTTCCTAAGAGAACTAGATTTGGACAGCCCCCAAAAACAAGGCGTGCCTCAGGACCTTCCCTGCATACGCCCCGTTGAAGGAGCCTTGGTGCTGGAGTTTGGCCAAAAGGACGAGCGCAGCCCGGCAGGCGCGGGTGTGGTCTTCAGGGCCCGTCCTGATTCCTTTGTTTCCAGTCCCGTCCAGGGCCTTATCCTGTTTGCCGCTGTCTTCCGAAACTACAAAAATATAGTCATTCTCTCTGATGAAAAAGGCTCTCATTTCATCATCGCTGGAATTCATAAATTGTTGGTGAAACCCCATCAAATAATTGAGGCAGGAGAGATCCTTGGTAAGACAGATCCCGCCGAGAAAAGCTATGTATACTTCGAGATTATCAGGAACAAAAAACCCGTGCCCCCCCGCTTCCAAGAGCAGACCCAACCATGAAGGTCGCCGGCTTTATAGGGAAGGTTCTAACTCTTTCTATTTTTTTTTGCGCGGCCCCTCTTTCATCTTCTCTGGAAACCTACCGTCAGCTCAACAACTTTAGCAAAGCATTCCAGATCATCCAAAAAGACTCCTACCCTGCGCGCACCGACGCTCAACTTCTGGAAGCGGCCCTCGAGGGCATGATTCAGGCCGTAGACGCCAGTTCTGGATACCTTAAAGCAGAGACCTCTGATGATCTAAAAAGATCCCTCTGCGGCACGGTTCAAGGCATCGGGGCTGAAATAGAGTCCGTAAATGAGAAGATTTGTGTGGTCAGCTGCCTGGACGGAGGCCCTGCCAGCAAAGCGGGGCTACGGGCTGGGGATGAAATTTCCGCCATCGCCGGAAAAAAAGTCAACGGGAAGGACGTCTTGTCTGCCCTTGCCCAGCTTCGGGAACAGGGGGAGGAGCCTCTTGTCCTCACCATCGCCCGAAGGCACCCCTCCCAAAAGAAAGAGCTGTTAACTATTAAGGTTTTTCCCGCTTTTCTCACCATACCTCCCATGCACGGGCATCTCTTGGGGCAGATTGGATATGTCCGCATCCCAACCTTTCACCAAAAAAATACGGCCCGGGTGTTCAAAAGTCTGATACTGGGCTTTAAGAAAAAGACAATAAAGGGCCTTATTTTAGACCTGCGAAACAACCCCGGCGGGCAAATCGACCAGGCGGTTCAGATCCTCAGTATGATTCTGGATAAAGGCCCTCTGGCTTGGATAAGAAATAGGCAAGGGGAAATGCCAGTGGAACGGGCGTCTGTGCCCGTTCTGTTGTCTCCGAAGCTGCCCATGGTAGTTCTGGTCAGCAAGGGGTCTGCCTCGGCCAGTGAAGTCATAGCGGGCGCCCTTCAGGATTCAGGAAGGGCCGTAATCATGGGGTCTCATACCTATGGCAAGGGCACCCTTCAAAAAATAGAATACCTGCCCTGTGAAGGGCGTGCCCTAAGGGTGACCGTGGGGGAGTATCTGACCCCTCGAAAAAGAGTCCTACAAACCTGGGGCATCAAGCCTGACGTCTGCCTAGATCCCCAGGAGATAGGAGGGCTGCCCTCCAAGGATGCTGTCCTGGAGGCGGCACAGCTGTGGATCAAAAAGAGACAGGCCGGGTGATGCAACAGAAAATTAAAATAGCGATTTCTTTTCATTCCCAAGTGGCCCAACACGCGCTTCAGGACTTCTTCAGTGACTGCACCTTTTCTGAAATGATCTCGCAGCCGGCTGACCTCTATTTCTACGACCATGTTCCAGCCCAGCTCCCTCCTCTGGACCCACAGAAACAAGAGCAGGAAATCTGTCTTTTTCTACCCACCCATGAAGCAGAGTTGCACAAAGACAAAGGGCATCGGGTTTTTTCGTTACCCATTCATTTCTCTTGCATCGCAGATCTGCTGGCCAGGTATAAGAAGCCGCTGCTTTACAGATTCGGCCCTTTCACCCTATTCCCACGTTCTCGCCAGATCTCTCACCCAAAAATAGCAGAAAAGCGTGTTCTTACGGAAAAGGAGGTGGACATCCTTATCTTTTTTCTTAACCACCCCAACCAGGATATTTCCAGGGATGACCTCTTAAAAGCTCTGTGGGGCTATAAAGAAGAAACCATCACCCATACCCTGGAAACCCATATTTACAATTTACGGCAGCTGCTTGAATCCTATCAGGAGGGCCCCCTTCTGGCCACCACAGGGAAGGGTTACCGGCTTGTGCTTTAAGAAAGCGTTTATGATTGTTAAATCTCTGCTTACCGTGAAGGCGAGCCCAACCATTTTCTTTCCACCTGGTCGAAAGTTCCTTGCTCCAGTCCTCTTCTGATGTCTTGCATAAGCAAGTTCATGACATAAACATTATGGACAGTCAGCAGGGTCATTCCCACAACTTCCTTGGCTTTGAAGAGGTAATGGAGATAGGCACGTGAATAGAGACGACAGGTGCTACACCGGCAGCCCTCCTCCAAAGGGCCAGGGTCTTGAGCATACTGGGCATTGCGGATCTGTAGATGTTCTTGGCTGCAGCCTTTTACTAACGCCCCACCATGACGCGCAATTCGGCTGGGATGCACACAGTCAAAAGTATCCACCCCCTGTCTGACCCCCATAAAGATATCGCTAAGCCCACCTATGCCCAAGAGATGCAAAGGTCGGCTTTTCGAAAGACGTGACGCCGTGAAAGAGACGACCTCAGCCATCTGAGCCTTATCAGCCCCCAGGGACCCCCCTATGGCATGCCCAAAAAAAGGTCTATCATTGACAAAGTCTATGCTC
>CAYXFG010000063.1:0-6682 GCA_964464225.1 uncultured Holosporaceae bacterium | reverse complement strand
GTCTCTAGAG
Organism: uncultured Holosporaceae bacterium; assembly: GCA_964464225.1. Taxonomy (GTDB): domain Bacteria; phylum Pseudomonadota; class Alphaproteobacteria; order UBA7879; family UBA5542; genus CAYXFG01. The sequence goes on along the minus strand of CAYXFG010000063.1, from coordinate 6,672 downwards.
AAAAGATCGTGGGCCAAGGGGAATTTAGAAGCGGCCTCTGCAAGGTTTAGTCTTGTGTTGACCGGTGGGCTCTGTAGCCAAAAAGGCCTTGAGACGTCCTAGCATCTTATCTCAGGTTGAAATTTATGTAAGTAAAGTGTGGGGATTAGTTGTCTCGGCCTTTAAGGCTCTGCCTCTCAAGCGCCGTCAGGCCCGGCAGGGGTTTACCCTCCACCCACTCCAAGAAAGCACCTCCCGCAAGGGAAACGTAACTAAAGCCGCGGGCCAAGCCCCATTCGGACAGTAGGCCCGCTGTATCGCCGCCGCCTACCACACTGGTCAGCTTTCCGGCTTGGGTTTGTTGAACGATCAGCCTTGCCAGGCCCTCGGTGCCTTCGCCAAAAAAAGCATGAGGCTCTGTTAGCCCTAGGCTACCGTTCCAGATTAGGGTTCTGGCTTGCTCAATGAAAGACTTGAAAACGGCCACCGTGCCCGGTCCGATATCCACGATGGCGCGCTCTGGCCCTACTGTAGCCACATCCTGGACGAGGCTTTTTTCCTTGGAAAAACATGCGGGAGAGGTCACCACATCCACAGGAAGGATGAATTTACAGCCTCTCTGGCGCGCATGGTGCACGATCTCCCGGGCCTGGGGGATGAGAGCAGGCTCTGCCAAAGATTGGCCCACAGAGAGGCCTTGGGCCAAAAGAAAGGTTGAAGCCATGGCGCCCCCCACCGCCAGGATGTCTACTTTTTCCACAAGTGCGTGAAGCAAATCCAGTTTGCTGGAGATCTTGGCGCCGCCCACCAGGGCCATGAAGGGGCGGTCTGGAGACTGTAAGTAGTGCTGGAGGCTGGAGATCTCTTTTTGCAAAAAAGGCCCTGCGTAAGAGGAGAGGTGAGCCGTCACACCTTCGATGGAAGCATGCGCACGGTGGGAAGCCGAGAAGGCGTCGTTTATGTATAGGTCTCCGAGGGAAGCGAGCAAGGCGGAAAAAACAGGATCATTGGATTCCTCCTGGGGAAAGAACCGCAGATTTTCCAACAGCACCACATCGCCGGGCCTTAAGTTGCGCCTTAAAGCCTGGATTTCAGGGCCCTGGAGCGAAGAACAAAAAAAGAATCTGTTTGTAGGCAAAAAAGTCTTGTGGAGATATGTGTAAATGGGTTTTAGGGATTCTTTTTCTTCAAAATGCCCCTTGGGACGGCCCTTGTGAGACAAAAGAAAAGTGATAGCCCCTTTCTCCTGCAACCGAGCGATGGTGGACATGGAGGCTTCCAAGCGCTCGGGGTTGCTTACAGCGTCATTCACCACCTGCACATTAAAGTCTACGCGCAGGAGGACAACCTTGCCCCGCAGGTTTTCCCAGGGTGGGGGGCGCAGGCGCACGGCCGAACCTCCCCACGAAGACATCTACGAAAGCTTGGAAAGCACAGCGATCATCAGAAGAGCCACGATGTTGATGATCTTAATCATGGGGTTGATGGCGGGTCCAGCTGTGTCCTTGTAAGGATCTCCCACGGTATCTCCCGTGATGGCTGCATGGTGAGCCGGGGAGTTCTTGCCCCCAAAATTTCCCTCTTCGATATATTTTTTGGCATTATCCCAAGCACCGCCCCCAGAGGTCATGGAGATGGCTACGAAAATACCCGTAACGATGGTACCCAAAAGCATGGCCCCCACGGCTACAAAGGCCTGGGTCTGGTCTGCGATAAGCAAGACCGAGATATACAGAAGCACTGGGGCTGCCACCGGCAACAGGGAGGGCAAAATCATTTCCCGGATGGCTGCTTTGGTGAGAATATCCACAGCCCGCCCGTATTCTGGCTTTTGCTGACCGGTCATGATCCCCTTAATTTCCTTGAACTGGCGTCGTACTTCCACCACCACAGCGCCTCCTGCACGGCCCACGGCCATCATGCCCATGGATCCGAAAAGGTAAGGCAACAGGCCGCCCAGGAAGAGCCCCACCATGACGTAAGGGTTCTGTAGGTCAAAAGTGCAGGTCAAGTTGGGGAAGTAATGCTTGAGGTCCTCAGCGTAGGCTGCAAAAAGCACCAGAGAAGCCAGAGCCGCAGAACCAATGGCATAGCCCTTGGTCACCGCTTTGGTGGTGTTGCCCACCGCGTCCAGGGCATCAGTGATGCGACGCACCGAGTCAGGCAAATCAGACATCTCTGCGATGCCACCCGCGTTATCTGTGACGGGGCCATAGGCATCTAAAGCTACGACAATTCCTGCCAGCGAAAGCATGCTGGTGGCCGCAATGGCAATACCATAAAGCCCAGCCGTTAGGAAAGCTGCAAGAGTGCCTGCACAAATCACTAGTACCGGGAGAGCCGTGGATTCCATGGAGACTGCCAGGCCTTGGATGATATTAGTCCCGTGCCCTGTTTCCGAGGCTGAAGCTATGCTGCGCACAGGGCGGTAAGCGGTGGAGGTGTAATACTCGGTAACCCATACCAAAAGCCCCGTAATTCCTGTTCCAATGAGGCAACACACCAGCAGGTCGTGACTTTGGATAAGCAGGGTGCCTGAGGACAAAGTTACGCCTTGGAACAAGGCATCAGTTACGCCAGCCGCCAGGACGCCCGAGAAGATGGCGCTGGCTACGAAGCCTTTGTAAAGGGCACTCATGATGTTGTTGCTGCGCCCGAGACGGACAAAGAAGGACCCAAGAACCGAGCCTACGATGGAAACGGCGCCGATCAGAAGGGGATACAGCATAACCTTATCCTGATGGGAGTTGCCAAATAGGATATAGCCCATCAGCATGGCAGCCACCAAGGTCACCACATAGGTTTCGAATAAATCCGCAGCCATCCCTGCACAATCACCCACGTTGTCACCCACATTGTCTGCGATAACCGCAGGATTCCGAGGATCGTCTTCGGGGATTCCAGCCTCTATTTTGCCCACCAGGTCAGCCCCTACGTCAGCGCCTTTGGTGAAAATTCCGCCGCCCAGACGTGCGAAGATCGAAATAAGAGAGGCGCCAAAACTGAGAGCTACCAAGGCCTCAAGGATCTTTCTGCTGTCCAAGGATTGATTAACAAGGGCACCATAATAAAGAGCTATTCCCAAAAGCCCCAGTCCCACCACCAACATTCCCGTGACAGCACCTGCCCGAAAAGAGACGGAGAGGGCGCTGGAAAGGCCTGTGCGCGCCGCCTCGGCTGTACGAACATTGGCCCTTACAGATACGTTCATGCCTATGAACCCGGCCAGCCCCGACAACACGGCGCCTGACACAAAGCCTACGGCAATGTGGCAGCCCATGAGAAACCACAAAATGGCCGCTATAATAACTCCTACGATTCCAATGGCCTGATATTGGCGGTTTAGATAGGCCTTAGCCCCTTCCTGGATGGCAGCAGCGATCTCCTGCATGCGATGTGTGCCCGCGTCTATCTTGAAGATAGCTCGTGCCGCCAACAACCCATAAACAAGGGCCAGAGATCCACATACCAAGATACCGTAATACAAGTTTGAGAAAGTCAAATATTGAGCCAAAAAATCCACAAAAAACTCCATGCACTAAATTCAGGGAGGGTACCTTCGATCAGGTGTCCCCCTTTGTTTTCAAACCATTTTCCCTTCCTGTATACCACTAGTCTTCTCTCTCCTTCAAGGGGCTGTTCAACAAATTGCCACGCCAAAGACAGGAAACCCCAGCTTTTTTCTAGAGAGGGGTAGAGGCCGGGGGCTTAAGCTCTTGTGTCCGCCCCGGCATCTGTGCTACGAAGAATCGGTAAGCATCATTGGTAAAGCTTCTAGGACCTTCATGAAAGTTTTTGTTCACACGCGCGATTTGGATCCTTCAGTTTCCTTCGAAGGCAGCGTAGCCGTAGACACAGAGGCGTTGGGCTTACAGGTGCATCGAGATCGTCTGTGCGTGGTCCAGCTCTCCCAGGGGGATGGCGTATGCCACCTGGTGCATTTTCCTGCCCAGGCTGGCTATGAGGCTCCGCACCTTAAAAAGGTGCTATCAGATCCCAAGCTTCTTAAGATTTTCCATTTCGCTAGGTTTGACTTGGCTGTGCTTAAAGCTTATTTGGGCGTAGACTGCGCCCCTTTTTACTGTACGAAAATAGCCTCTAAGATAGCGCGCACCTATACTGACCGACATGGCCTCAAGGATCTATGTGGGGCGCTACTGGGTGTGGAAATTTCCAAGGATGTCCGGGCTTCGGATTGGGGGGGAGACTCTCTGACTGATGCTCAGAAAACTTATGCAGCCACGGATGTGCTGTACCTGCATGCTTTAAAAGAAAAGTTGGACAGCCTCCTTGAGCGAGAGAATCGCCACCAGCTTGCCCACGCCTGCTTCCAGTTTTTACCCACCTGTGTGGACCTGGACTTGAAGGGATGGGATCCTGGATCTCTGTTCTCTCATTGACTTCTTGCACACTCAGAAAAAGGATCGACCATGCCCAAAGTCATATTCATTAACGCTGACGGAGAAAGAAAAGAAGTAGAAGCTCCTTTAGGTTTGTCCCTTTTGGAAGTGGCTCATCAGAATAGCGTGGATTTGGAGGGCGCATGCGAAGGGTCTTTGGCCTGTTCTACATGTCATGTTATTGTAGAAGCGAGTTGGTATGATGTGCTGCCCGAAGCTTCAGAGGACGAACAAGACATGCTTGACCTGGCGTTTGGCCTTACCCACACTTCACGCTTGGGTTGCCAGATTATCATAACAGAAGAGCTGGATGGCTTGGTGGTACGGGTGCCTTCTCAAACTCGAAACATTAGCTAGAGTCGAAGGGATACAGGGCCCGCTTTCTCCTGGCCTGATCAGGTGAGGGGCGCTTGATTCAAAGGGGCCTCTGGCTCCCCTTAGAAACCCTTTTTTAAAAACATTAGATCATGCATTCTTTCCCTCCCCAATTATGGCGCCAGCTCGAAGATCTGAGGAAAGAAGTTCCCACGGCCCTGTTATCAAAACTTTATGAAAGACTTTCATCCCATTACAGGGATCGGGAAGGATTTTCCAACTTTACGCGAGAGCAAGCTCTGGCCTATGCTTTGGCTCGCATGCCAGCTACCTTCCAGGTATTATGCAAAGTTCTGTCGATCTTCAAAGACAGTCTTCAAGAAGGCGGGGCTCCTGTCTCTTGGCTTGATATGGGAAGCGGACCTGGCACCACCTATTGGGCTTATCAGTCTGTCTTTCCCCAGGAGCGGGGCGTCCCCTCTATCTTTACCTGCATAGAGCAAAGTCCTGAGATGGGCCGCCTTTTGCTTTTATTGACCCAAGAGAGACCGCCGCAGTTGCTTAACCAATCCTTTGCGCTTGCGTTGGGGAATGTTGCCCCCCATGCTGTTGTAAGCTGTTCCTACGTCCTGGGGGAGATGGGCGTGCCCCAAGCTCTCGGTGCGGTGGAAAAGATGTGGGGGCTTGCCCGTCAGAGCCTCATTTTGGTCGAGCCTGGTACTCCTTCAGGTTTTTCTCTCATGATGCAAGCTCGAGAGACTCTTATCGCCCAGGGGGCTTTCATCTGGGCCCCTTGCGGGCATAATGCCACCTGTCCTCTAAAATCGGAGCAGGGGGATTGGTGTCATTTCCCCGCTCGCCTAGGGCGCACGGAGGTTCACCAAGCTATAAAAAAGGGGACCAAGCCCTATGAAGATGAAAAGTTCTGCTATCTCATCGCGCTCAAACCCTCGGCACTCACGAATTGCGAGCCCCCGCGGGGAGCTCGTATCTTAAAAAAACCCAGAAGGGGTAGCCATCATATAGAGCTGGACTTGTGTCGCCCCGGGGGTGTGGAAAGGAGAACCTTTACAAAGTCCAAAAGCCCGAACTGGAGTCAGATTCGCAAAAAACAATGGGGGGACGTGGTGAGCGATGGGGAAGGATCTACCTTCGATCAGGCGTAGGGATTTTCGCCCTTTTTGGTGACCAAGCGCAAGGGAATGCCCGTTAAATCAAAGTGAGAGGCCATCTGGTTGCGCAGATACCGTAGGTAACTGACGGGCAGATCGGTGGGCCGATTGATAAACAACAAAAAAGTAGGGGGCCGGGATTTGATCTGAGTGGCATAGCGAATCTTAATACGTTTCCCCTGGGAAAGAGGAGGGGGGTGCTTGGCCAGAACCTTTTCAAGCCAAAGATTAAGCTTGGGCGTAGGAATGCGGCTTTTCCATTTCTCATAAAGGGGCAATAAATGTTCGAATATGGACTCAAAATTCTTTTTATTTAAAGCGGAAACTGCCAGAACTGGAAGATCGGGCACTTGCGGCAGAGATTCTTTCACCCGCAGCCGCATCTCTCTGAGGAAAGAAGAGGGATCTTCAATTAAGTCGATTTTGTTTAAAACGATGACCAGGATGCGGCCTTCTTCCAAGATATGATGGGCAATGGTCAAATCTTGCCGCTCGAGGGGCACTGTGGAATCTATGAGTAAGCAGACAGCTTGGGAAAAGTTAATGGCTCTTAAGGTGTCTTCGGCCGACAGTTTTTCCAGCTGCTCCTTAATCTTGCCCTTACGTCGAAGACCTGCCGTATCCACCAACTTGAAGGCATGCCCCTTCCAAACGAAGTCTACACCCTGGGACTCTCTTGTGAGGCCAGCAAGGGGGCCCGTCAGGAACCTGGGCTCGCCCAAAAGCTGGTTAATAAGGGTGGATTTTCCAGCGTTGGGTTGTCCCACGATGGTGAAATGAAGGGGCCGCTCAGCCACCTCTGGATC
>CAYXFG010000062.1:2525-6700 GCA_964464225.1 uncultured Holosporaceae bacterium | reverse complement strand
CTTTCCTGAAAATTATCTTATAAGATTTGAGTATTAGAAAAATAATCTGCAAATCTATGGATGTGTACTTGTGAAAAATTTTCTCTTGCTATTCCTTGTTACCCTAGGTTTCTTTCAGTTTTCCCATGGAGCTGCTTTAGAGCGCGTTCAGATGACCTTTACCTGCCCCCAGCTGGGCATTGAACAACCCCCCCCCTCGTGGTGGCTGTTCCCGTTGTCGGCCCAAACTGGGACCATATTAACCTAAGGACCGTGTCGGTTATGTTTGCCAACACGCTGGATCCCCGTAAGGAATTTGGGCTTCATGTGTTGCGACTCATAACTTCCAGTCGAGCCACTTATAACAATGAAGTAAGAACGGTACCCTTAGCAGATTTTGCGGCAGGCCCCATAGAGGTCACTCTAAGCCATCTTACGCCCGATGTGAGCGCACAAATAATGAGAGCTAGAAGGCAGCAAGAACCTGACGCAGCCAGGCCCCAGCTGGTTCCTCCTCAGGCAGCTCTGCCCGCAGTTCAGCCTCCGCCAGCGGCGGCTCAACAGCTTGTCAACGTGGGTGTTTCCTGTCCCACACTGGGCGTGATACAGCCCATTATTGTCGATGCCCCCGCTCCCCGAGGAGAAGGGCGTCTCTCTGCTCGGGTCATAGCCCAGGCCTTCTTCTCCCAGATGTTTGGGAACGGTATGCCAGCCAATCTGGTATTCAGCCCAGCCCTGGTGCCTAATTTCCTTTATGAGGCACGACTTCATCCCATAGATGATTCTTTATCATTGCCCATACGGGGACCCTTAACGTTGAACATCAACGCTGCTCTTTTGACCCAGCCCATGATAGAGCAAGCTCGCGTGGCCAGAGAGCTAAGGTTTGGGGATGCTGCTCGCCGCCCTCGCTCGCCGGTTCAGCAACTGCAGCCCGTGGCCATGGCGCCTCAGCCTGTCGGGCAGTATGTTGGCAATACTGTGCGGATGAGTTTCCAAACTGTCACTGGACGCCGTGTTTACCTAGAGGTGCCCGTCCGTAACGGCGTGGTGCGCTCGCCTGAGGTGAGAGCCCTCCTTCAGCAAGCGCTGAGGCTGCCCAGGCCAGACTTCCGGATTATAGCGGCAGGCCACCGGGTCCTTGAAAATCCTCAGGATACTTTCCCAGCGGCAGAGATTCTGAGGATGAACACTTTCCATGTGCTGTTGCCCCTGGGGGGCCACAAAACCTTCCGCTGGCGCCTGCCGCTGGCGCGCAGCACATGGACGCTTAAATCCTAGATTCTAGTACGGAATATAGCTGATTAACCTTGAGCCGGCGCGCTGTGGGAACGTTTCACCTTCCATCGCGGTTTCTGGTGGAACTGAAAGAAGTTAGAGGGAAACGATTTCGGCGCCCGTACCCCGAAAAACTGCACCTCCGTGGTGGCACCGTTTTCATCCGTCAGGCTCCACCCCTGCAAGGTCAGACTATTCCTCTGGAATTTAAAGGTGATCTCGCCCGCTTGATCGCTATGGACCTTCACATAATGATAAAGAGGATCGCTGGTAACTGTCTGAATGCGGCCGAGTGCGCCAAAAGATACCTTAGGGGACAATAACAAGGCCCCAGGACCCGAAGTCAGGGGAAAGAAAATAACTTTCCCCGTGGTTTTGTCTTGATGGATCAGAGAGCGACCATCTGCCACGATGAGGAAAGGGGCTGGCTCTTCGTACTGAAATTTAAGGTGTCCCGGTCTCCAAAGATAAAAGGTCCCCTTTAATACTTTCTGGCCTGGAGTTTTTTGGTAGAATTGGGACTGGAACCCCCGCACCTGACTGAGCGCCTCCTCTATGGACCGCACAAGATCAACTTTTTTTTCTACGCCCCCCGCTTCCATGGGCGGTAGCTCTGACCCTGAAGAACACTCTCTCAGAAAAAAGAGGATCATCCCCAAAAAGACCCAATGCTTCACTTGGCTTCCTTCCCTAGTTTTATCATTTCTAGAACTTGCGGCTCTGTCAGGCCATAGGAGGGTTTTATCTCCAAGGTTTTCACCTGGTCGCTGCCTCTCTCTTGGGCCGTCACAGACAAAAGACCATCCACGTCCAGGCTAAAAGTCACATCAATCCGTAACGCGCCCGCAGGCGCTGCGCTTAGGTCTTTCAGAATAAAATGCCCAAGGGAACGACAAGAACCCACTTGGGAAGATTCCCCCTGGACCACATGTATTTTCAAAGAATCCTGGTTATTGCAGGAGGTGGTAAATTCCTGGCTAACCCTGATGGGCAGAGAAGTGTTTCTGAAGATAATTTTCTCTACACTCCCTCCTAAGGTCTCCAAACCAAGGGAGAGAGGGCTGACCTCCAAGACCAAAGCCCCACTGCCGGTGGACAGACGGGAAGCTTGAAGGCCTGCTCCCAAAGCCACAACCGCTTCAGGATCGAGGCTGCACAAAGGGGGTTTTCCTACAAAATCTTCCACAAGTCTCTTAATCAAAGGCATGCGCACGCTGCCCCCTACCAAAATGATTTCTTTCAGCGATGAAACCTGGCTTACCCCTGCCTCGTTAAGAGTATGCTTTAAAATGGCTAGAGTTTTTTCAACAACCGGCCTTACCAGGTTCTCAAAGTCCTCTCGAGAAAGGCTACACGATCTCTCGCTTATAACCCCTTCCCAATGGGGGTTATCTGAAAGGAATTCCTTGATAGCTCGCATGTGTTGCCTCTCGTTTGGAGAGGGAGATTGTATTCCAAAGTGGGCTGCCAACAGGCTATCTATATCGTCTCCCCCCAGCTGGGGATCTCCGCCCACGGCCAGGATGTGGAAGACCCCCATCCTCATGTTTAGAACAGAGATATCAAAGGTGCCTCCCCCCAGATCATAGACCGCGTAAGTGCCTTCTTCTTTCTCTTCCAGACCATAGGCTAGGGCCGCGGCCGTGGGCTCATTCAAAAGCCGCCGAAGCGAAAGTCCGGCTGCAGCCGCTGCATCCCTGGTGGCCGCTCGTGCCGACTCGGAAAAATAGGCCGGAACAGTGATAACGGCCTCTTCTATGGAGGCCCCCAGCTGTACCTCCGCCCCTTCTCGCAAGTATCTAAGAATATGAGCAGCGGCTTGTACAGGCGAGAGAGGGTGTTGTGCCGGAGCCGGCCCCCCCATGTGCCTTTTGGAAGAAAAAAAGCAAGGGCGGCCAGAAGCCACAGCGCTTCGACCTGTCAGAAAAGGAGCGTGATCACAGACCACCGAAGGGGTAAGATAGTGGCCGTGGATGGGGACAAGGCGTAAAACCTCCTGGGGGTCCATGAACGCTACGGCCGAGTTGGTTGTCCCCAGGTCTATGCCCACCGCTACCTTCTTCAGGGGGTCACGCCCCGGGCCTCTCTCCTGGTTCATTGGGCGCAGCCTTCCTGGTTGGCCATATCCGACAGGATCCTGTGCAAAAACTTTAGGGTGTGGAACCACATTACGATGTCCTCGACCTTCTGGGCGTCAATGGCTTGGTAGAACGATTGGTCGGCTGCTTCACATCTCTGCTGTATATTTTCATAAAAAGCACCCAGCGACCCCCGAGCCTGCAACCCCTCCAATTCCTCCCTGTCTTGCAAGTGTTGATAAAGGAGAGAGGCCGGAGGAGAGTGAGGCGTGATGTGCATATGTTCCAGGATGGCATCATACCGCGTAAGAGGGCTTCTTAACACCTGATAGGCTGCGTTTAAAGAAGCGGCCGCGGCCTCCGTTGGTTTATGGGAAGGCCCTGCTTTGTTGGCATCGGGGTGGCATTCTTTTTGCATCTTTAAAAAGGCTTCAGTCAACTGATTCAGATCGACTTTGTAGGGGCTTTGCAGGCCAAAGATTTCCAGGGGAGACAACTTCTGCTATCCCTCAGACTCGAAAAGACTCGCCACACCCACAGCGCCCTTTTTCGTTGGGATTCCTAAAGGAGAACCCTGACTCTAAAGAGCCTGTTTTAAAGTCCATTTCTGTGCCGATTAAATAGAGGCTAGCTTTTGCGTCTATAAGAATCGTCAAATCTTCCATTTGCACCACTTCGTCCGTGGCCGAGATAGAGTCCGCAAATTCCAAGACATACGCGTGGCCCGAGCATCCCCTGGTCTTAACCCCAATCCGAAGCCCGGCGCACCCTGGTGCCTGGGAGCTTAGCAAGGAACGGATTTGTGCCGGCGCTGCCCGGAACAGGCGCTGTATCTGATCG
>CAYXFG010000062.1:0-2515 GCA_964464225.1 uncultured Holosporaceae bacterium | reverse complement strand
GAACGGATTTGTGCCAAAGCAGCAGGAGTAAAGCTCATAAGTGGTCTAGGAGGAGTTTTCGGTGCAGGAAAAGCAGTCATAACAGGGCCGCTCCTCAAACCCCGGTAGATTGCTTCTGCTTGAAATCACTGATCGCCGCCTTGATGGCTTCCTCTGCCAACACAGAGCAATGCACTTTCACGGGTGGCAAATCCAAGGCTTCCACGATGGTTTTGTTTCTAATGCTCTGCGCCTCTTCCAAAGTTTTCCCTTTGATAAGCTCTGTTGCGTAAGAGCTAGAGGCAATGGCCGAGCCGCATCCAAAAGTTTTAAACCGCACATCAACGATCACGTCACTTTCGTCTACTTGGATCTGTAGCTTCATCATGTCACCGCAGGCGGGCGCTCCCACCAGCCCCGTGCCCACCCTCTTGCTGTCGCCATCTAAGGACCCTACGTTCCTAGGGTTCTCATAATGTTCAATTACTTTCTTGCTGTATGCCATTTCCTTGATGCCTCCCTTTCTAATAGTAGACAGATTGTAACGTGTTTACGTCTATGCCCGCTTGCACCATATCCCACACCGGGCTCATATCCCGCAATTTTTGAACGGCGCGGATAATTTTGTCGGCAGATTTACACACTTCTTCTTCAGTTGTGAAGCGCCCGAACCCGATGCGGAGTGATGTGTGGGCCATATCTTCCGTTACCCCCAGGGCCCGCAGAACATAGGAAGGCTCCAGGGACGCCGATGTACAGGCCGATCCTGAAGACACACATAATTCCTTGATACCCATCATCAGCCCCTCACCCTCCACGCCAGCAAAGCTGATGTTGAGGTTACCAGGGATGCGTCGCCCCAGATTGCCGTTAACTTTTATGTGGGGAAGGGAAGACCCTATTTTACTTAGGAAAAGCTCCTGAAAACCAAGCAGTTTCTCGTTTTCTTGCGCACCTTCCCTGAAGGCAATGTCGCAGGCCTCTCCTAAGCCAACGCACAGAGCCGGAGACAGGGTCCCCGAGCGCATCCCCCGCTCTTGCCCACCGCCATGAATTTGCGCGGCGAGCCTGACTCGAGGATTTCGCCCTACATAAAGGGCCCCTATTCCCTTGGGGCCGTATATTTTATGCCCAGAAAAACTGAGCAAATCTATGTGCATCTCTTGTACATTGATAGGGATTTTTCCCACGCCCTGGGCTGCATCTGTATGGAAAAACACGCCCCGGCTACGGCATAGTTTTCCTATTTTCTCCAGGGGCTGTATGACCCCGATCTCGTTGTTGGCCGCCATGATGGAAACGACTAGGGTATCTTCTTGGATGGCCGCTTCCAGCACCTGTATGTCGATGAGGCCGTCAGGTTGGACCGGTAGGTAGGTCACCTTAAACCCCTGCTGCTCTAGGGATCGGCAGGTATCGAGCACGCATTTGTGCTCAGTCACGCAGGTGATGATGTGCCTTTTGCGGTCTTTGTAAAAAGTAGCCACGCCCTTGAGCGCAAGGTTATTGGATTCCGTAGCCCCAGACGTGAAAATAATCTCCCGAGGGTCGGCTCCTATCAAAAGGGCAGCTTGAGCTCTGGCTTTTTCTATACCTTCTTCTGCTTCCCAGCCGTAAGGATGGTTGCGGGAGTGGGGGTTACCGAACTTCTCCGTAAAATAAGGCAGCATCTTTTCCAAAACACGCGGATCAAGAGGCGTGGTGGCCTGGTAGTCTAAATAAATAAGCTTTTCCGAAGGCACTGGCGCCTCTGATTGTGTACGGTTTGCGGGCTTCATAACACACCTCTTTTCAGAGAAGGAGCAGAGCACAAACCTACAATCGCTTCTCTTAACGTCTCAAAATCTTGCTTGAAAGTAGACCAACCTGAACTCAGCCTGAGGCCATGACTGGATTCATCAGAAGAATACCCCATATTTCGTAAGGTGAAAGAAGGGTGTTCGTTGATGGTTCCGGAAGTACAAGCTGAGCCGGAGCTGGCAAGAATATTAAGCAAGTCCAGCTTCATGACGGCAGTCGTACCCTTGGAATGGGGCCACACTAAAAGTGTGGTGTTTGGCAATCTGGTGGCGTTCTTCCCCGCTATTTTCAGCTCAGGAGCCTCGGCAGAAAGCACATCCTCTAACCAGCCATGCTGTTGACGTAAAAATTCAAAGTGCGCCAGATCACAGGCCTGTAAAGCGCTCTCAAAGCCACAGATAAGCGCAAGCGGCTCGGTCCCTGCTCTTAAGGATCTTTGCTGGCGGCCACCCTTGACGAAGCTATGCAGCGGCGCTAAAGGCTTTTTTACCAGCAAGCCCACCCCACAGGGGCCTCCCATCTTATGAGCCGAGAGAGAAAGGAAGTCCAAGCCAGATTGGGCAAAAGAAAACCATGCCTTTCCCAAAATCTGAACACCGTCAGAGTGGCATAAGGCCCCGTGACGATGGGATATTTTGACCACCTCAGATATAGGTTGTATCACCCCAGTCTCGTTGTTGGCCCATTGCACGGACACCAGAATCTTAGTATTCCGAGGGAGAGCCGCAAGAATTTT
>CAYXFG010000061.1:0-6720 GCA_964464225.1 uncultured Holosporaceae bacterium | reverse complement strand
ACCCAGGCACAGAGACGAGAGCTAGGATCTCGCCGGTCTTGATGTCCATCACGGCAGCGGCAGCGCTTTGGTAGGGGGATAAGAGGCTGGCCACGTATTCCTGCAGCTCTTTATCGATGGTGAGCCTGAATTCTTTTCCAGCCACAGGGTGGACTGTATTAAGCTCTCGGATCACGCGGCCCCTTGCGTTCACCTCCACATATCTTTGACCATTCACGCCCTTAATTTCGCTCTCATATTGTTTTTCTATGCCGTTCTTTCCAACTTTGGCTCCAGGCATCACCAAAGCTTTACTTTTCTTGGCTTCCTCTTTGCTGGGGTTGGAAATGTAGCCAATAAGATGGGAGGCCTGTTCTTTTAGGAGGTAATCCCGGGCCTTGGATTCTTCCGTATAGAGGCCAGGGAACTCTACCGAATGTAGCTCTAGAGCAGCCAGCTGGTTCCAATCCAAATTTGATCTCACGAGGACAGGGATGAACTTGGATTGTGTGGCCGAGGTTCTAAGGATTTTTTCTTTTTCACGTGCTGTTAATTTCAGCAAGGGAGCCACATCCTCCACCAAACCCTTCATATCAGTGGTAGCCTCGGGCATAATGAGGGCGCTAAAGCTTTTGGTATTTTTTACAAGGGGCTCTCCCCATCTGTCTGAAATGAGGCCACGGTCAGAGAAATGAATCCTGACACGGATTCTGTTCTCGTCCGCGAGACTTCTGTATTTTTCAGAGAAAATAACTTGGAGCATGATCAAACGCCCCATGATGATAAAGCCCACCAGTATCTGGAGAACACCCATCCATAAAAGTCTCTTAACAAAAGAGGATTGGCTGTGTTGACTCATGCCAGCTTTAGCGCCCTCCTCCCAAAAATCTTAAAATCCCATGGAGGGGGCCATATAAAAGGAAGGTGGAAATACCATCGAGCAGGTTTTGCCCCCCCAGTGTGTACACATGATGTACCAGATAGAAAAGCCCTGCTTCCACCAGGAGGGACGCCCCTAACAAGCCACCAAAACCTAACCATTCCAGAAAACTAGACCTTGCAAGGAAAGTCTTCTCGTGCGACCCCACATAATCAACCACCAGGAAGAGGAGTGCGTTATGTCCTATGTAAGACCCACTAAGGCAATCTAACAGCAGACCGCACATAAAAACGAAGCTATAAGAGGGAGGAGACGGAAGATTGACGCAGCAGTAAAAGAGAACGATGAGGGAAAGAAAAGGAGAAAAAGGCAGCACCCTCAGAAATTGATAACTGTCTATGAAAATGCAAACGATTAAGAGACAAAGAAGAGTGAGTTTGTGAATATTCTTTCGGATGTCCCATCTTAAGAAATGCAACATGATCAGCTTATGGCGTCCAGCTGTGGATCGAGGCCACTGGACATGACAACCACATGCTTAAGGGCTTCCAACCCCACGTAAGGCCTTACTTTGATGCTATTGGTGGTTACGGAGATGACGGCTCCCACGGGCATCCCCACCTTGAATATACCACCCTGCCCCGAAGTTTCAACACGGTCGCCCTTCTTGATCTTATAGGGCGACTGAACATATTTCAAAATGGGATAAGCGGTGTTGTCACCGGCCAAGATAGCCTGCTCTCCTGAGGGCTTGATCACGACAGGTATCTTGGAATTCAGGTCCGTTATCAAAAGAACCCTGGAAGAATGAGGAGCTATATCCAAGGTGCGCCCTACGATGCCCATCTGTTGCATCACGGCCATGCGGGCCCTGACACCACTGGAGGATCCGGCTCCGATCAGGATACTTTTAACGTAGGGCCTGCCTGGATAAGCCAAGACCCGAGCCGTCAGTAAAGGCCTGTCTTGGGCGGCTCTTAGATTCAAAAGCTTTCTCAACTCTTTATTTTCCGCCATGGCCTTTTTATAACTGTACAGCTCTTTCAACAGCATAGCCCTCTCGGATTCCAGGGTGCGTACCTTTTGAAAAGCTAGGGCCCATCTTTCCAGCCAGGCCTTGGTTTCAATTGCCACTTCGTAGGGCACATTGGCAAGGCGTGCAACGGGAAGAGTGAGCTCATAGAGGAATTGGCGGGCAGATGAAGCAAAGAAAGTGTTTGAGTAATTGAGAACCAAAGACAAGGCTGAAAGGATAAAAAATGTGAAGAACAGAAGAAAACGGCGATAGATGTGAAAGGTGACGCTGATCCTCTTCAAAAGAGGACGTTTTATCTGAAAGCGCGGCGTCCCCCCCCTCCGGTTTCCAGCCTGCATCGGAGGTTCTCCCCTTTAAATCTGTGCGATTAAAACGTCTTTCAACACATCCATATGCTCCAGCGCATACCCGGTGCCCAGGGCCACACAAGATAAGGGATCCTCGGCCACAGATACGGGCAGGTGGGTGGCATCTCTCAAGACTTGATCCAAGTCCTTTAGTAAGGCGCCTCCCCCTGTTAGCATGATGCCCTTGTCAACAATATCTGCTGATAGCTCGGGCGGGGTGTTTTCAAGACATGTCTTTACAGCTTCCACGATGGATGCCACAGGTTCTGCCAGGCTTTCGGCGACGTCTCGAGAGCGAATAACGATTTCCTTGGGGATGCCGTTGACTAAGTCACGCCCTTTTACCTTCATTTCCTTTTCCATGGAGGGCTTTAAAGAAGCGGAACCAATCTCTTTCTTGATACGTTCTGCACTGGCTTCCCCGATGAGGAGGTTGTAGTTGCGGCGCACGTAGGAGATAATAGCATCATCCATTTTGTCGCCCCCTACCCTGATGGATTTCGAATAAACAATTCCGCCCAGGGAGATAATGGCAACCTCTGTGGTACCGCCCCCAATATCCACCACCATAGAGCCAGTGGGCTCTGTCACCGGGAGCCCTGCTCCTATGGAGGCTGCCATGCTTTCCTCAATCAGGAAAACCGAGCGGGCGCCCGCACTTTCAGCGGATTCCTGGATGGCCCTACGTTCTACTGCAGTGGAGCCAGAGGGGACACAAATAATAATCTGGGGACGGGCCAGCATCACCCGGTTGTGAATCTTTTTTATAAAATGCTTGATCATCTCTTCCGCAACATCGAAGTCGGCGATGACCCCGTCTTGAAGAGGGCGGATGGCTTGGATATGTCCGGGGGTCCTGCCCACCATCATCTTGGCTTCTTCGCCCACAGCCAACACCTGTTTCTTTCCCCCCACCATGGACACCGCCACCACGGAGGGCTCATCTAAAACGATCCCCTTCCCTTTTACATAAACAAGGGTGTTGGCCGTCCCCAAATCAATGGCCATGTCCGAGGATAAGAAATCAAATAACCGGGCTTTGAATGACATACTATAACTCACTGTTCTTTAATTAATTTATAACCCATCTTTCGGGAATGACAAAGGGGTTTTGAAAGAATTATCAGGAAGTTGAAAGGTCAAATCATGCTTCCTCCCCAAGAGTCCTCCACTCTTCCTGGCGAAGGTCGGGGGCCGACGACCTCTAACTTGTGCCTCTGAGCGCCCCTGTTTGAAGGCGCTTCAGGCCTGGCACCTGAAGCATTCCGACGTGTGGTCATTGACGATTCCCACGGCCTGCATGTAGGCATATGTGATGACAGGCCCCACGAAAGTCATGCCCCGTCTTCGCAAGTCTGTGGAAAGGGCAATGGATTCCGGGGTGGATACCAGGATATCTTCTCGTCCCTGAGGCCGGTTAACCTTGGGCTGTCCTCCTACAAATGTCCAAACGTAAGCGTCAAAGGACTTAAATTCCTTTTGTATATTGAGAAAAGCCACAGCATTCTTGCGGGCAGAAAAAATTTTGAGCCTGTTTCGGATGACGCCTGGGTTGATCTGGATGTTGGCCAGCTCTTCCTCTTCCATCCGGGCCACCCTCTGAGGATCGAAATTGTGGAAAAGTCGCCTATAAGCCTCGCGCTTTTTCAGCACAGCGTCCCAATTCAGGCCAGCCTGGGCCCCTTCCAGCACTAACATTTCGAAATGCTGGCGGTCATCATGTACGGGGACGCCCCACTCCAAATCGTGGTAGTCTTGATAGTAGGGGGCTTTCCCTTCGGCCCAAAAGCACCTCTTCATGCAGAAACCATGTGAGCCCTAAGCTCTGGGCGCGACGAAACTTCCCACGGCACTCTTTGAATCCACCCTCCTCCCAAAAGACGTGCACCGTCATAAATAACGCAGGCCTGCCCCGGGGACACCCCGTATTCCACAGCATCAAAGATAACCTCTAGGCCCTGGGAAGAGTGCCTAAGCCTCCCTGAGAACGGAGACTGGGAGGAACGGATTTTTAGAGAATAAACCTGGGAAGCGGGTACAGAAGATACGTCGGATTCACCCAGCCAGTTTACTTCAGACAGAAGCACGCAGGGCTTGGCCAGAGCTTCTTTGGGGCCCACTATAACCTGCTGAGTGCTGGGGTCCAGGTGGACCACATACAGAGGAGCTGTCGAGGAAGAGTGGTTGTCCAGGGCCAGCCCCCGGCGCTGCCCGATGGTGTAATGGATAATACCCGGGTGGCGACCTAAAACATGGCCATCCACGTGGACAATCTCTCCAGGCTTTGTGGCCTCAGGCCTCAGCTTCCTTACCAGGCCGGCGTAATCTCCATCAGGAACGAAACAGATGTTCTGGCTGTCCGGTTTTTCGGCCACCGCCAGGCCCAGCCTTTGTGCATGAGCTCGGGTCTCGGCCTTCGTAAGGCCCCCCAGGGGGAATCTTAGATAATCCAATTGGGACTGGCTGGTGTTAAAAAGAAAATAGCTCTGGTCCTTCTGTAAGTCCCTGCCTTGGTGAAGCTCGGCTTTATGCTTTCCCTGTTTCCATTGCACATAATGGCCGGTGGCCAGTGCGTGGGCCCCCAAGTCCCTGGCGGTCCCCAGCAAATCCCTGAATTTCACTTTCTTGTTGCATTGAATGCAAGGAATGGGTGTTTCTCCACGCAGATAGCTATCAGCAAAATCGTCGATCACATTCTGTTTAAAAACTGATTGATAATCTAAGATGTAATGGGGAATCCCTAGACGGGAGGCCACCTGAGAAGCGTCATAGATATCCTGTCCAGCGCAACAGGTTTTCTTACTGGGAGACGAGAGAGCCAGATTGGGATCGTAAAGCTGTAAGGTGATGCCCACCACCTCGTATCCAGCCTCTACCAACAGAGCGGCAGTCACAGAGCTATCCACGCCGCCTGACATGGCTACCGCTATACGCGTTTTTTGACAGGGCTGCGGCAGTCCCAGCTGGTGCCAATCGGGGGTGATCATGGACTATATATGAGGGAATTCCTGGAAAGTTTCAAGAAAGGGGTTTGGAGGTGGGTGCAAAGCCCTATTTTTAAATCAGGGTCTGCGCTTTCAGGACGACAAAACCCTTTTTATAAATGTGGAACCGATCTCCAGGGCAACGGGGGTTAAGGTATGGCCCACGGACGGCAGTTGATAGAGAGCACAGTCAAACCCGGCTTTTGTCAAAAGGCTCTCAGCTTCCACTGAAAATGAAAGAGAGACAACCTCGTCCTCATCTCCGTGCACCAGAGCCACGGCGGGCAAAGGCCCGATGGAGTTGAGGCGCTGTGGCACCAGGGCCCCCGCATAAGCCAGAATGCCGCCTACTAGGGCTCCTTCATAGGCTGCCATGCCCAAGGCCATCATGGCTCCCTGGGAGAAGCCTGCCACCACGGTGTGGGCCGCTGGCACCCCATAGGTTTTCTGAAGGCTCATAATAAAGTGGGCGAGTCTGGGAGTCGCCTGCCTCACCCCCCCCTCTATAACGGCAGTCGTGATTTCGGGGATGGGGAACCATTGATATCCCTGCCAATCAGGCACAGGGTCAAATGCATTGGGGACCACAAACAAGGCGGAAGGGATTTCTTTTTCCCAGGCCTCCACCACCGGGTAGATGTTGTGAGCCTCGGACCCATAACCATGAAGGAACAGCACCAGGCCCCGCGCCGTGGTTTCTCCGTTTTTCCCAGCCCCTAACGTATAATAATCTTGAATCATTAGCTCATGATAAGGTATGGTCTGGAAAATGCAACCAGTAATCTTTAGGCCAAGGTGAGCGTATGGTACTCTTAGACGTGATGGCGGGTGAAACCTATTTTCTCTGCACCTGCGGGCAAAGCAAAAGGTTTCCCCTTTGCGATGGATCTCACAAAGGAAGCGGGTTTCGTTCCCTCCCCTACACAGCTTTAACTTCGAAGACCATTGGATTTAAGGATGGCCAGGTGGTAGAGAACCCCGAACCCTTGGGCGAAAGCATCTGCCCCTAGGTCCATGTTTCAAAATCTCTCTCAAAAGCTTGTAAAGGTCTTTCAGAACCTTCAGAAAAAGGGCGCTCTCACCGAAGAGGACGTGGGCCTGGCCCTAAGGGAGATCCGGGTTGCTTTGTTGGAAGCAGATGTTTCCCTTCCTGTGGTTAAATCTTTCGTAGAAGGTGTCAGATCCAAAGCCATAGGACACGACCTTGCCAAGAATATAGCGCCAGCCCAGATGGTTATAAAGCTTGTGCATGATCAGTTGGTGGAGGCTTTGGGGTCCACCACTCAAGAGATCAATCTACAGGCCGCGCCTCCCGTCGTCCTGCTCATGGTAGGTCTTCAGGGATCTGGGAAGACCACCACCACAATAAAATTAGCCAAATATTTGACGGAGAAAAAAAATAAAAAAGTGCTGGTGGCCTCTTTAGATATCTATAGGCCAGCCGCCCAGGAGCAGCTGGAAATATTAGCCTCTGAAAATAACATCTCCTCAGTC
>CAYXFG010000060.1:1528-6754 GCA_964464225.1 uncultured Holosporaceae bacterium | reverse complement strand
GCTGGGATTTGGTAGCGGCGAACATGCCACCACCCAGGGTTGCCTCCATCTCTTGGGGACCCTGGCCCCCACGCAGCCTGAGGCTGTTCTGGATATGGGGTGTGGGTCGGGGGTTCTTTCCATTGCAGCCGCGCAACTTTTTGAAAAGCCAGTTCTAGGGGTCGACATCGACCCTTTTTCCATCCAGGCCTCCCGGGAGAATATCCGAGCCAATGGGCAAGAGCATCTGGTCTCTTTGCGGTTGAGCGACGGGTACAAAGGCCTTTCTGCCCACGAGTGTTTTGATCTTATTCTGTGTAATATCCTTGCAGGGCCCGCTCGAGCCATGGCCGCCAACCTTGCGCTTCACTTGCGGCCCGGCGGCCACGCCATTATATCGGGTCTTCTGACAAGCCAAGCTGACCAGGTTATCGAAGCCCACCTCCAGCAAGGCCTGCAAAAATGCGGTTCCTGGACCCTGGAGAACTGGGAAGCCCTTCTTTTTCAAAAACCGGGTGCCACGCGTCATGCAAAATCTTAAAAGCTTACGTCAGTTGTTGCAAGCCCACGCCTTGGGGGGCATGGTCTTATCGGTGGCGGATCCTTTCCAAAGTGAATATGTGGGAGAAAAATACCAGAGCCTGAAACATGTTTCAGGCTTTACAGGATCCGCAGGGCTTGCCGTGATCCTCAAGGACACCGCTGCCCTTTTTGTGGACGGCCGTTATACCGCTCGGGCCAGCCAAGAGGTAGATCCGGAAATCTTCGTCATCCGGCCTTATGGATGGAAAGAGATCGCGTCTTGGCTGCGTTCTCAAGACTTGGCCCAGGGAACAGAAATAGGATTTGATCCTTGGATTTTTACTTGTGATCAAGCCTCTGTGCTGGAAAAGATAGGTCAGCGTCTTTCTCTTTCTTCCAGGGCTTTCCCCCTAGATTCAAGAAACATAGATTCAGGGGACCCGGAAAGCCTAGAAGCCACCGGCTCACCCGCCTACCTCTATGAGGAAACCTATGCAGGTGAAGCGGTCTCTTCCAAGGTACAGAGACTTTGTCAGTTTATGAAACAGGAAAACCTAGGGGCCTTGGTTTTTTTTGAGCCCTTGTCCTTGTGCTGGCTTTTGAACATCCGGGGGCACGACGTCCCCTGCACCCCTGTTTTCTTCTGCTACGGCATCTTCTACCCAGACGCGCGATGCGACCTCTTCGTACAGCACCCCGCTTCTTTTCCCAGGTCTGATCTGGGCGTTGCGGTCACCCTTCACCCCCTCACAGCTATCCTGCCCCTGCTGGGAGACCTCTCTAAAAAAGGCTTGCGACTGGGTTATGACCCCGGCAAAGCTCCCCACATCTTGAAAAGCATAGAGGGGCAAGAAAAATCCTTGGTAAGTTTGAAAGATCCTACCCTTTTGTGGCGTGCCTGCAAAAATCCCATCGAGATCAAAAACGCGGAAAAAGCCCATCTGTATGACGGCGTGGCCTTGACCAAAGGGTTATACTGGCTTGACCATGAAGGAAGTGACGGCCTCTTAGACGAGCGTCAACTAAGCGAAAAGATAGACTGGTTTCGCTCACAGTCACCCTATTTCTTGTTTCCAAGCTTTGAAACCATTGTAAAATCGGGAAGCCACGGCGATATGATCCATTACCGAGCGCCCGTGGAAGGATCCTCGCGGCTCAAGATAGGCGATACCCTTTTGATCGACTCGGGTGGCCAATATCTGGAGGGAACCACCGACGTAACCCGCACAGTTTTTTTGGGGGATGATCCCACCCCGGCTCAGAAAAAAGCCTACACCTGTGTTCTGAAGGGCATGATAGCCCTTTCTCAGGCGTGTTTTCCCCAAGGCACCACCGGAAGTCAGCTGGATGTTCTGGCGCGACAGTTTCTGTGGAAAGAAGGCCTGGATTACCCCCATGGCACAGGGCATGGTGTGGGGCATTTTCTCAACGTACACGAAGGCCCTCAGAACATCTCCTCAAGGCCCAACGAGACTCCCCTTTGTGAAGGCATGATCCTATCCAACGAGCCAGGCTGTTACCTTACAGGGGTAGGCGCCATCCGCATCGAAAACCTGATGCGCGTGGTAAAGACAGGCTCGCAAGACATCTTGGGACGCCCTCTTTTGGGGTTCAAAACCCTCACCCTGGTTCCCATTTCCTTAGATCTGGTGGAAACCAGGTTGCTAAGCAGTGCAGATAAAGAGTGGATCAACAGTTACCATGAAGGGGTTTACCAAACCTTGGAGCCCCATCTCGACCCCAACGAGAAGGAGTGGCTTTACAAAAAAACACGCCCTGTTATCTGATCCACGGGTCTGAGAATTGAAAGTGAGGAAGGGCGCATAGCCCTGCACAACTAGAATCTTCGCCTAAGGCTTAGAAACACTTCATTGCCAAAATATTTGGCCCCCACTTCTGCATTGTAAGCCAAGCCGGCCTCCCACCCCTTACGGGTTTGGAAGGACACCTCCACCCCGCCCGACAGATAGGTTTTTGTCTTTTGAGAGAAATTGAATTCCTGACCCGTGACCGACACCAGAGGTCCCTTGGAAAGAGGGACCTTGTTGACCACGCCCAAACTTGCGCCCGTCTGCCAATTTCCCACTTCCAGCGCATGTGAGGTGCTGATCTTCCCCCTGACTTCTGTCCTAAGGAGGCTGGAGTTGTGCGCCCTCATGGCCACGCTCGCCGTCCCTGCCCCGGTCTCGGTGTAGCTATTTTGATGACAATAGGTGTAGTCGGCTAGGATCTGAGCTTCCCATTTATGCTTTCCAAGATCACCCACGACCCCGGCCCCCACATGAGGCGTCCATTGATAGCCCCTATATTTACTGAGGGCAGTCAAGCTATTGGAGGAGGCCTTGCGCTCGGCCCGGTATTTCTGACGGCCCGCTGTAACAGCCGCCTCGACGTAAAATTTCTGGATGTCCCAGTGGCTAAACAGGGTTAAGAATTTATCATTAACATCCATTTTCCCTTTCTTTTCCGAAAAATTAAGGGAACTGTCTGCCAACCCCACCCCGCCTCCTGCCAGCCAGTCCGGCGTGATTTTGCGGTCTGCACCAAACAAAATTCCCCCCGTTCCTGCCCGATAACCTAGGACACCCGCCATGGTGCTTTGATCCACATTGGCTCCGAAAGGCTGGGCCCACACGCTTGTCTTTCCCATTTTCATAGAAGAAAACTGGCCCTGGTTATCGCGGGCCGACCGTTCCATGCCGCCCATGGTAACGCTGAGGGGATCTATCAAAGGACGAGGCGCCGCGAAGGGATTGCGTGCAAAGGAAAAGGAGGAAAAACCGCTCCCTGCAGAACCCGTCGAATCCTCTCGAGATCCTCTCACATGGGCAATACGAGAGACCATGAAAGAGGTGGACGCCGCCACATCTCTCACCCCCATAAAGAAGGAGGAGAGGCTTGGATCCGGGGAAGAAGGTGCAGGGGTGGGCGCCCCCTTTAGGACAAAGCAAAGGTTCTGACCCTCGTGACGCAGCTCTGGTATTAAGGAAGACGACGCCCCCCCACCAGCCACCAAGGAGATAGTGGCTTCTAGATCCGGATTCAAGACATTTTCGATAATTGTGTACACATGGGCTTCCGGCTCATAGGTGCCCGCTAGGCTTACGATTTCAAAGGAAAGATCTCCCGCCGACAAATCCGCAGGTGTCTGAAAGGACAACAGAGTAGAATTACCCGCAGCATCGATGGCGATTCTCAAGACCCCCGCGCTGCGGTTTAAAGCCGTTAACTCTCTTTGGGCTGTGGGCGCAGGCGTCCAGGTAGAAAGGTCCAGCTTTCCTCCCACGCGCAAGCTTAAAGAACAAGCAGGGAGAGCTCCAGGAGCCTGGGGGCGCAGCACCGAGTCTGCGCCTGCGATGGATAAAGCGCTGTAATGATTACTAGGATTGGTAAGCACCAAAGTCCCAGAAGCCACATCCAAACTACCCCCTGAACCCGGGGTCACCGCTGCTACCTGGGAACCTAAAGTGAAAGTCCCTCCCCCCTGATAACTTAGGATTGCTGCTGAATCTAGGGATATCGTTCCGGCCGCCAACTCTCCGCTTGCGTCTGTGAATACCAAGGATCCGTTCACCCGCACCCCCCCACCGTTATAAACGACGATACTGCGGGAAGAGCCCCCCAAAGTGCCTCGCAGGGATGCCCCAGAATCAACAAGGGTCTGGCCATTATAGCCGTTCACGCCACTTAAAGTGAGAATTCCAGCTTTCGCGTGAATGCCTCCATATCCACTAATATTCCCGGAGATAGCAAAGCTATCGGAAGCAGAGCCTGGTTCGTAAATAAGCTTGCTGACACTCGTGACAGAACCGGAATCTAGATTCACAGGGCCTGAAAAGCTGCCTCCCGCATTTGTAAAGCGAAGGTTAGAACTGGACGAAACTTCAGCCGACACCTCGTAAGAATTGTTTCCTCCCAAGGACACAGTCTCGCCCCCGCTGATGTTCAGGGTGCCTTCCCCTGTAATGGGTCCAGAAAAAGACAGACTCTTTCCCCCGCTGGTTACAGCCCTAAGCTCATTGGGTACGCTTAAGGTAGCGGCGATATTTGTGTTAGTGTCCTTGGCATTCCATGTAGTGGTGGCGCCATTGAAGTTTAAAACAACCAAACTGGGATCAGGCGAGCTGACACTCCCATAAAATCCAACGTTCTCATGGAAGTTAAATGTCTGGGGATCTGGAGAGAGGTTATAGATGGCGTTAGTGCTCGGGGAAGACACGGACCCTATCAGGATACTCGAAGAGGAAGAAACAGTGAAAGATCCTGCGTTGCTCAGTAAAACCTGCACCACACTCTGCATATCGTTGATTACGCGACTGCCGTGGGCGTAGGGGCCAGAAAGACCAGCGCCTTCTGTGCTGGAGGGTGCGCCAAAGTACCAGTTATTATCGTCCGTCCACAGCCCGTTGTCAGCAAATCCGTGCCATTGTTTTACAGTTATGGAGGCGGCTACCGGACATGTCCAAGCCAGTAGGCTTAGCCATAGAATCCAGCTCCTGCGCCTGGCACGCACCTGGTTATTATTCCCTATCAAGATAAAGCCCCACCTGCAAGGGTAGCCCTCCGCCCCTCGCTTGATTTGTATCCCCCCCCTACCACGTTCCAGGAGTGGGATTTTCTTTCATCATAGCCTTCCGGAGGCGGGAATACAAATGCGCCGAGTCTATTTGCATGAAAAACCTCCAGAAGGGCTCATCTCCTGGCAGGGAACCCCTTGGGATCCGA
>CAYXFG010000060.1:1127-1518 GCA_964464225.1 uncultured Holosporaceae bacterium | reverse complement strand
TTAAACCTTCCAGGGGGCACGCATAGCTTAGAGGTAATTTTCAAAATCTCGCCATTAAGAATTTCTTCTGGCGCGCTTTTGCAGTGCGCACAAGATCATGACCTGTGGGGAAGCTTTTGAAAAGGGAAGGCTGTGCACCTGTTGCTTTCCCGGCCCGGCGGCCGGGGTCCCAAAACTTAAGCGCCTCGGAGAACCTCATTTTTCGAAAAGAGTGGATGGTGCCCGCTGCCAGACTCGAACTGGCAAGGCCGTGAGGCCAACGGATTTTAAGTCCGTCGTGTCTACCGGTTCCACCAAGCGGGCTGGAAGTAAAGCTATCGGATCTTAGCGTCGTGATCAAGTGCTTTGTTAGAGAGGTGACAAAAATAAAACCTTTGTGTCGCCATACTCC
>CAYXFG010000060.1:0-1117 GCA_964464225.1 uncultured Holosporaceae bacterium | reverse complement strand
CGGCAGGAACTCATCCCGAGCACATTCTATGACAATTATGGATTTGGCTTGCAACCATCCCTCTGTTCTCAACAAGAAGAGCGTAGGCTGAATCAAATCCTGGTGGTAAGGCGGGTCCAAAAACACCAAGTCAAAAGGCAGCGGCTGAAAATACCGAGAGGCTTGCTTGATGTCACAGGCGATTGTTTTCTGGTTATCAAAACAAGCCACATTTTTCTTCAGAACCTTAAAAGCAGAAGGATCATTCTCCACAAAAAGGCAAAAGAGAGCACCCCTAGAGAGAGCTTCTGCCCCAAGAGAGCCAGTCCCCGCAAAAGCGTCTAACACGGCCAATCTCTGAAAATCCAGCTGGTAGGTATGGGTCAGTACATTAAAAACAGACTCTTTTACCCTGTCTTTGGTGGGTCTTGTCACCAGAGACGAAAGCAAGCTTAGTTTTCTTCTACGAAATTTTCCTCCAATAATTCTTAGCATTTTATGCACCCCTTTTTTTTAATTCTTGTATGGTGACCATGGAAGTAGACCCTAGAATCAGTAAAGCTCCCAAAGCTATGTCCAGTGACGGCCCTTCTGAGAAGAAAACATAACCGATTCCAATCCCCATAACAACCTTTAAATAATCAAAAACCGCATAAAAATTTAATCTACCCACTTCGTAGGCCTTTATATAGCTGTACTGCCCTGCAAAAGCCGCTACCCCCAGACCCAAAAGCGGCAGCGCGTCCGAGGCTTTCGGCCACACCCACTGGGCCATAGAACCGGTATAGAAAGAAAACAAACCATTAAACCCGTAGAACAGGCCAAAGAATAAGACGGTAGCCGCTGCTGAATAAAAGACAAGAAGCAACGCACTGTCCACCGAGGTAAGCCTTTTGACAAGGATGTGAGAGGCTGCCAACAAGATCACCCCCAGGAGAAGCAAGTTTTCTTCCAAGGAAAAGAAAAAACCCGCAAGGACCAGGAAGGCCAACAAGACACCGTAGGAGTAACGAGCGGAAGACCTGAAAAAATGAGCGCTTTGGGCGGCAGGAGGGAGAGGGTCTGCCTTCACGCCCTTGCTCTTCAAAACTTCATCCAGCACAAAGAAAAAAGCGTAAACTGCCAACGCCACCATGAC
>CAYXFG010000059.1:5194-6802 GCA_964464225.1 uncultured Holosporaceae bacterium | reverse complement strand
GCCGGTCGAGGTGCGCAGCGGCGAGGCCGCTGACCTGCAGGTGGTGCGCGGCGCGGACGGCGCGGCGGCGGCGCTGGTATTCAAGGCGGCGTCGTTCACGCGCTCGGCGGAGCTGTTTCGGCTGCCGCTGGTGGAAGCTGCTTTGGAGGACACGAAGTTAAAAAGCTCATTCCCTGGAGAACGTGTGCCCATCCAAAAATTGTAAATCATATCATAGTCAAAATCAGTCTGGCGGCGCAGGTATTGAATGGAATCGATGACCTTGACTTGCATGTCGATACCTAAGGCCTTCAAGTCAGCCTGCAGCTGGAGAGCAGCCTTTTCTTGAGAATTTGAGTTCAAAAACAGCTCAAACTTGAAAGGCTGGCCGGTTTTTTCATGGACCAAGACGCCCTTCTTGTCCACGTGCCAGCCCGCCTCTTTAAGAAGTGCCAGGGCCTTCACGCGGTTGGCACGCACTTGCACCGGGGTCCGGTTGACAGCGGGCTGATAAGCCTGGCCGAAAACCGCGGGATCCAGACTTTTCCTAAAGGGTTCAAGGATGGATTTTTCCGCAGCAGAGGGCAGGCCCTGGGCCGCGCCCTCGGTATTGTCATAGAAACTGCGGGTCCTATGGCTTTTGCCACTAAACAAAGACGCATTCAGGCGGTCAAAATTGAACACCATGGAAAGAGCCTTTCTCACCCGAATGTCTTTGAACAGCTCACGCCTTGTGTTGAAAACAAAGGCGGCGGTGCCCACGGGACGGCCATGAGAGATTTCTTCCTTCACAAACTTGGAGGAATCAAGGCCGCTATAATCAGATCTCCACTTTTGAGCATTATCCTCCACCATCAAGTCTATCTTTCCGGCTTTCAAAGCTTCCAACATCACAGCCCGACTGCGGTAATAATCCACATGAATGGTATCCGCGTTGAATCTACCCACATACACAGGCAGCTTTTCGCCCCAAAAATCCTTGACCCTTTCGTAGGTAATGGAGTGGCCAAAATCCACGGTTTTCACCTTGTAAGGTCCGCACGATACCAAAGGCTGCATGGAAATGACACTTAGGTCTTTTCCTTCATACACATGCTGGGGCAAAAGAGGCATAAGCCCTATGATCAAAGGCAACTCCCGATCCGGAGGCTCTGAGGGTTTAAAAGTGAATTTGACTTTTAACCTACCCAGCTTCTCCACTTTTTCAACGCGGCTGTAGTAAGTTTTCATAAAGGGTTGGCCATATTTCATCCACGTGGCATGGCTGAAGACGATGTCATCCGCCACAACGGGGGTGCCATCATGCCAGCGGGCGCCGGCGCGGAGGTTAAAGATGATCCATCGGCGATCCTGGGGGACTTCCAAGGTTTGGGCCACGCAGCCGTACATGGTGAAGGGCTCTTCTGGATTTCTCATAAGCAGAGTAGCGCAAGTCAAGGGCACGTAGGCAACCGAAACTCCTTTTAGGATCCAGGGATTCAAGCTGTCGAAGGTCCCCTCCATGCCCAAGGAGATGGTGCCCCCCTTGGGCGCCTGCGGGTTCACAAATCCAAAAGACTGAAAGGAAGATCCATAACGCGGGACGCCGTTCACTGTCAGCCCCGAAACGGCTGCCTCCGAGGACCCACC
>CAYXFG010000059.1:0-5184 GCA_964464225.1 uncultured Holosporaceae bacterium | reverse complement strand
AAAACCAAACAGAATAATAATCCCAACCCACCTAAAAGCTTCATGACCGTTATCCCTCTCACTTTCATTTTCTAACCTAATCTAGACCATTTGGAAGCCCTCCTGCAGTAGCTTCCCAAAATCTTTAACAGCTCTTAGCTTTCGATGGCAGGCTGAGTAGATATAAAAAAAATCCTCATGCACCTCTAGCTCTGGTAGTACGTTTACCAGACTGGGGTAATCTTTTTCAACCATTTTCTCAGGCAGCAACCCTATACCCGCCCCTTCACTGACGAAAGAAGCTCGGATTGCCGGGCAATTCACATAGATGACAGAGGTGAGCTCTTGTAGATTCCTAAGCACCCCCTTAGTGTATCTGCTTTGAGGCTTGAGAGCGCGGTGCGGCAAAACAAGAGCATGTTGCCAAAGCTCGGCCTCTGAAGCAGGGGGGGCACGGCCGCTTAGATAAGAGGGACTGGCATAAAATTTCAGCTCAAAGCGGCCCAGGAATTCTTGAACGAGATCTCGGCGCTCATGGACATAGGCTCGTATCCCTATGCCCGGATCTTCCGTTTCTCCAAAAGGGGCCTGGTCTTCAATTTTTTGGAAAGAAATCTGCCCCTGGGGATTTTTTCCAATAAAAGAGGAAAGCATGGATAAGAAGGCGCCCTCATAAAGGCTGGAGGAAACCCCAATCCAAAGGGAGCCCAGGTCTTGACCTTCCTGTTGAAGATTGGTGGTCACTTCTTGGAAGCGCGCTATGATCCCTTGGGTTTCTTTAAACAGCACCTTGCCCTGGGGGGTCAGCCTAAGGCCTCGAGAGTGTCTGGCAAATAAAGGCATTTTGAACGACGCCTCCATGGCCAGAATGCGCCGACTGATATTCGATTGATCCAGGCCCAGCTCGAGAGCCGCCTTGGTAAAACTTCCGCTTCTGGCCACCACATAAAAAGTCTTTAATTGATTAAAAGTCATTCATATACCAAACTAATTTTCAATTTATAAGGGCGAGCCCAACCAAATTCAAGGGCCTAGATGAAGAAAATTAAGTAAATGATATATATTCTATTGTATTAAATACTAATAAAATTGACTTTTATAATGTTAATGTTATTATTTTTATATAAACGATAATAATTTGGGAGAGTACTATGAAATTTTCACACGCCTTATTTTTCTTTTCTGTTATGTTCAGCCCCCTGGCTTTTTCCAAAACTTACACGCTTATATCGCCCAGCCCAAGCATGGGAAAAATAGTTAATGGCGCCTGGCAAAGCGATGGCTGCGCAGCCATGCTACAACAGGCTTCCTAAGAAGACGTAACCGCTGGAGCCAGGAGCAAGGTCTCCTTTACTTCCAATCTTGTGCCAGCTGGCGGGGGTCTTGAGAGCTTGTATGCCGGGGGGCCCGACCATCGGTCACGCCCCTTCGCGCAGGCATCATAAAAGAGGTCATGGCGCTATAAGGCGTCGCACCCCTCTTTTCCCACGGCCCGGGCACAGGGAACGATGAAAAATCAGGCGCACCCACCGGAAGACGACCCCCTCTCTTTTTTACACCCCTTCGGGTAGTCACGAGCCAGCCCCCAGCTGGCGGGGAGGGGGGGCTATAAGAATGAGCACCCGAGACGGGTGGCAGCCACGCTGGAAAGCTGTTACTGGATTGCTGGGCCTGGGCGGGCCCCTCTTGGGGGACGGCTGACAAAACAGGGCTCTGCGGGGGGCTCTCTACAAGATTGGCGCCCTCCAATTCGAGGTTAACCAAAGTAGCGCCACTTGCTGGAGGCTGTATCAGAACCTCGGCATCTCCAGAGATCGTCTCCCGGCGAATAGCCGGCGCCACAGGCTTAACTTTATCCTCGGGAAGCGCATAGTCCAACCCGCCTACCAAACCAAGCCCCTGGAAGCTGGGGGCCAAAGGCTTTGATCCCTGCGCCGGCAGAAAAGAAGACGTTCCTTCCAACGCCTCCAGGCGGTTATAAAGGTCTGCCAACTCTTTCTTGGTGCCCGGTTTACTTTCCAGCTCCTGTATTCTTTGGCGCACATCGGCAAGCTCGCCAGAATTCTCTTTGAATTTTTCAGACTGGTTAACCAACTGGTCAGCAATCTCAGCCCTGGAAAGGGTGGCTTTGGTCGCACCCTGCGCCACGCTGCAGACCAGGACCAGAGCTGCCATCGCGGCCCTCTTAGAAATCTTCTTTACCACAGACCAACCTCCTCTTTTTTTCTTAATGTAGCATTTCCGGAAAGGGCAGACCATGAATAGTTCAACGGCCAGGGCACAGACTCTAGGACCTTGCCCCCACCAAAGTCATCGCTTTAATCGTAGATCCAGGGTATACTAGCTTTCGAGAGGAAGGGAAGTTAAAATTAAAGTAGGGCCCCCCTCTCAAAGCCCCCACCCTCTGCAAGGAAGGAGAACCATGAAGAAAATTCCCAGGACCCTGGTCGCCTTTTTTTGGCACTTTCTGAGACCTTATCGCCGTCATTTCTCCATCATTCTCTTCTTGGGCTTTCTGTGGGCCATAGAGACCTCCCTCACCCCCTATGTCATGAAACAAATCATAGACCACATTTCGGGTTATGAAGGAGACTTCCGGGGGGCGCTGGTATTGCTCTCCCCTTTCATCGCGGCCTACCTGGGACTTAATCTCATGAACTGCATCAGTTTTCGTTTCCGAGAATGGCTTCTTCTCAAGTCCATCCCCGTGCTTAGACGCGACATTTGGTCTTCTTTGTTTGACTACCTGCTTCATCACTCCCATCGGTATTTTCAGAAGAATTTCTCGGGCGGCCTGGCCAACAAGATATCCGACATGGCCCGCGGCCTTGAAGATCTCCTCACCAATGTAGCGGAAGTCTTCATCACCCAGGTGGCGGCTGTTATGGTGGCCTGTGTAGCCATGTACGTAGTTAACCCCTTGTTCTCCCTTATACTGTTTATTTGGGCCACCACCTTCATCATCTTTTCTCTGTGGGCTTCAAAAAATGCTCAGAAATTGGCCCACGTTTACTCGGAGGATGTAAGCAGTCTGGTGGGCAGGACGGTGGACAGCATCCTGAACATCACCAATGTAAGAATGTTCA
Organism: uncultured Holosporaceae bacterium; assembly: GCA_964464225.1. Classification (GTDB taxonomy): domain Bacteria; phylum Pseudomonadota; class Alphaproteobacteria; order UBA7879; family UBA5542; genus CAYXFG01. Next base: position 2,119 of record CAYXFG010000059.1, on the reverse strand, counting down.
GCTGTCAGCAACATGAGGCACGCCATCTGGATAGCTTCCTGAGGGCCAACGTTGATAAGGATCAGAAACTTCAAAAGTACCTCTTGCGCATGCGGGCCATTCAAGATGTAAGTTTGCTGGTCCTGGTGGCTATCCTCTTAGGGCTTTTAATTTACCTTTATGTTCAGAAAAAGGTCACCCTGGGCGATTTCGCCTTTATATTGACCCTTTCCATTTCCATCTTTAATGGTGTGTGGTACTTGGCCGCCGAGTTGGTAAAATTTCCTGAATATCTGGGACAATGCAGTCAAGCTCTGGCCATTGTGGCCACCACGCATGAAATCACGGATGCCCCTGGCGCCCCGGCTCTGTGCGTGCGCAGAGGAGAGATCAAGTTCGAGGGGGTAACCTTCCAGTATGCCCGCAACCGCAACATTTTCGAAGAGGTCTACCTCACCATACCTCCCGGCCAAAAGGTGGGGCTGGTAGGATTCTCTGGCAGCGGAAAAACCACTTTCGCCCACCTTATTCTGCGCTATTACGACATCGCTTCTGGCCAAATTCTCATTGACGACCAGGATATCACCCAAGTTACCCAGAATTCCTTGCGCGACGCCATTGCTTTTATCCCACAGGACATCACTCTTTTCCACCGAACCATTATGGAAAATCTGCGTTATGCCAATTTAGATGCCTCCAACGAACAAGTTATAGCCGCCGCCAAAAAGGCCAACGCCCACGATTTTATTATGAAAATGGAAAAGGGCTATAATACGGTGCTCTCTGAACGAGGAATGAAGCTTTCGGGAGGGCAGAGGCAACGCCTTGCCATTGCCAGAGCCATCCTAAAAGATGCCCCCATTCTCATCTTGGACGAGGCCACATCTTCCCTGGACGCCGTGACCGAGCGCAAGATCCAACAAAGCCTGAAGAAACTTATGAGGGGGAAAACCTGCATCGTTATTGCGCACCGTCTGTCTACCCTGGTAGAAATGGATCGCATCCTTGTCTTCAAAAACGGGATGATCGTGGAAGACGGGTCCCACGAACAGCTTTTGCGCAAAAAAGGATATTATGCTAACCTCTGGAAAATGCAAGTAACAGAAAAAGATTTAGTATAACCTCCCCCTCGCTAGGATCCATAAAGCTTTCCCATGAACTATTCCTCTTTTGAAAAGCACCAGACGGCTCTATCAGCCATCTCTCACGCCACCCGAATCTATGAGCAAAGCTTGGAGAATATCCAGAAGGAATTTCAAGCAGTGCTGAAAGGCAAGCCGGTGGATGTAGAAGCCCTCAAAGGCTTTACCTATCCCTATATTTATCTTGAGATAAAACAAGATGATTTAAGCCATGTCGCCAGCGTCCTTTCTTATGGTTCTGTGGCTGAACCCGGCTCCTACGGCACCACCCTCACCCGGCCAGATATCTTTAAAGACTATTATATTGAACAATTGGATAAACTTGTGGAAAACCATCGGGTCCCCGTCTACGTGGGCGAAAGCGATGTCCCCATTCCTCTTCTTTATGCCCTGGGAGAATCTGACTTGGCCAGCTTGCCCGAGGCCCAAAGAAAAATCATCGAACGGGCCTTCCCCCCTCTTGATCTGCGGGAGATCAACGATGACATCGCCAACAGCCTTTATGGAGAGGCTGTGGTGCGGGAGGGCGATATGCCCCTTTCTCTTTTCACCGCCAAGAGGGTGGATTTTTCCCTGGACAGGCTTTATCACTACAGCGGCACAAACCCCACCCATTTTCAGAAATTTATACTCCTTACCAATTATCAGCGCTATGTGGATGAATTCATCAAGTATGGCCAAGAAAAATTGAATGACCCTGAAAGTGGTTACACCGAATTGGTGGGACCCGGAGACGTTTCCATCCAAAGAAACGACGTTATGGGCTGTGAATTCTCAAAGGTCCAGATGCCCAGCTACCACCTAAAACGACCCGACGGCTCGGGCATTACTTTCATCAACATCGGCGTTGGCCCCAGCAACGCCAAAACCATAACTGACCACCTAGCCGTTCTTCGTCCCCACTGCTGGATAATGATAGGACACTGCGCAGGTCTGCGTCACAACCAGCTTTTGGGGGATTACGTCCTAGCCCACGCCTACATGCGTGATGACAAGGT
>CAYXFG010000058.1:0-6836 GCA_964464225.1 uncultured Holosporaceae bacterium | reverse complement strand
AATAGGCGTCTGGGTCGGAGAATTATGGAGAGTTCCCTCTGTTTGCACTTCCTTAGTGCTGCAGGGGGGGCGCTTTTCTGGCACGCACTTTACAACCTCTTTTGAAATATACTTCACCACCTCTTTAGTCACGTAGCGCACCTCAGGTACTGGGGGGGCGCCCAAAAAAATCTTCTGTCCAGTTTGCTCGGCCTGGTAAATCATAACCAGATTGTCTACTAGGTCTGCACGTCTTGTGCCCAGCCTTAACCAATGGTGGAGCTCATCATGCTTTACGCCTTGACTATCTATGAAGTGCGCTGACTGCACAGACAGACAGGTAATAAAGACATATGAAATCAATTTAGAAAATAGATTCATGACTCTCCCAAAAATAGTTTTTATTTTTTAATATTAATTAAATAGTATCATATTCTATTTTTTTTGGAATAAAAATGTTTTTGTACTGCGGGGTACTTGGTCTAAAACAGAAAGAGGTTCTCTGATCCGCCTGGGGCCTAGCCCCGCGAGCGATCCCCCGTAAACCCTAAGCCAGAGTACGCCTGATGAGGACATCCCGGCACGCTCCATCAGGCATTTGCAAGATTTAGACCCAGGGTCGCTAAATTCAAGAAAACCTAAATCGTCACTCCTGCTGGGATCTTGCGGGTTGTGCCCCTGGAAGATGGCGCCTGTATATAGCCTGAGCTCAGCCGCACGTGCCTCCCTGCAAACGCTGCAGTCTTGGCCCGTAAAAACCCAAATCGTGACATCCCCCTCTCCCTGGGAGTTATAACCGAGGAAGAGAGGCCACCGTGAGTCGAGGGAACAAAGGAATAGAGGGAAAAGGTAGCCATGCAAAGCTGTAACTTCAAAGCCCTCTCCAAGAGTGAGAGCCTGGTGACTAGGTCAAAGAAAAACCGAAGGATCAGCTATCCTGCGGGGTTCAGGATCCCTCCGCCAGCTCCCCCACCAAGTCCGGGTCACAAAGAAAGTTGTGGGACATGGGGCTGAGCCAGCAGCGGGATGGAGGTCTCGGTTACTTCAGTAGCTTAATGGCTGATCTGGCACGGGAAGAAGCCAAATAGAACGCCCCCACTCCTACAGCCAAAGCGGCAGCCACCGGAAGAGGAAAACGCGTCACCTGCCCCAAAGCGTTCTCCATAACGGTGTTAGCCTTGGTAAGAGGCGTGGCTTTCGGTCTTAAAAGACGGGCCACGAAAAAGAAAAGGAAAGCTGTGGCCATCAAGACTCCAGCTATGCCTGCCAGGGAAAGCGCAACCCCTAGGGAGGGGGCCCAAAAGTAGTAAAGACCAATGCAGGCCAGGATGTAAGCGGCGCACATCAAGATCAAACCCATGCTTTTTAGCATGCAACGAGCCTTGGAATGGTGCTGAGAAGCATGTAAAAGGCCGCTGGCTAAAAAGGATAAAAGCATACCCATATTCAGACCTCCCTATTTAAAAAGCTTAGCAATTATGAATCCCGTAGCCGCCGCAATAAGGACGCTCTTGAAAGGATTATCCTTTATGTATTCCCCCAAATCTTCAAGACGTTCCTCCGAGTATTTCCGGAAACGCTGGGCATAGACCGCAGCTTGCTCCGATGACTCATTCAGAAAATTATCCCAAGAGACACGTAACTTGGAAAAAGCCTCTGCAGAATGCTTCTTAAGGGGCTCCCACTCATCCTTAGAGGCAGACTTAAGCTGAGAGTAAGCACTTTGGGCTTCGGACACAAGATGCTGCAAGGACTGGACAATGTTATCTCTATCGTCTTTAGTGTTTTCCTTGAACTGCTCTTTAATGACAGAGAGCTGCTTTTTGTAAAAATCTAGCTCTTGGTGAAGGTTATCGAGGTAGGCCTTTTGTGCTGACATGTTACTCACCTTTTTTCTTTGAACTAATCTGAGAGATCTTTATAAAGCTTTCAGCAGCCAATTGCAAACAGAATATCAGCACCTGCATGATCTTGGCCCCCCTCAATCATCCCCACCCGCGAAGCGCTGCAGAGGCTCCCAACCTTGCCCAGCCTTCATGACAGAGGGATAAGGGATCTCGGTCAAGCCGTATGGCGTTTCTTAGGGGAAGCCTTCTTTTTGCCCACACAATACACACAAGAGACATTGGGCACATAGCTGGGGTCTTCCATCTCTGTGGCTGTTAAAGGCATGCGGCAGCTGAAACACATTTTGGCAGAACTGGGCTCTAAGTTGGGGCTGAGGGCCACTCGGTGATCGAAGACGAAGCAGTCCCCTTCCCAATGGGCACCTCCGCACTCTTCAAAATACTTGAGGATGCCTCCCTCAATCTGGTACACGTTCTTAAAACCATGGCATTCTAAATAAGGGGCCGCCTTTTCTGCACGAATGCCGCCCGTACAGAAGGTGACCACAGGCCTATTGCGGATCTGTTTTCTGAGATCTTCAAGGGTTTTAGGGAAGTCTCGGAAAGTTTGAATACGAGGATTAATGGCGTTTTTAAAGGTTCCCAGTTTGATTTCGTATTCATTGCGCGTGTCGAGAAGCACCACATCTCTTCCTTCTTCAAGCCATTGCTTGAGGACTGAGGGCTTGAGATAGGGGGAAGGACGTAGGGCCGGATTGATTCCCTCCACTCCAAATGCGATAATTTCTTTCTTTATCCTAACCAGCATACGGTTGAAGGGCTTGCCCTGGGAAATACTTTCCTTGAAGCTCAAATCTGCGAAACGCTGATCGGCCCGGAGGAAAGCCGTGAAGTTATCGATCCTCTCTCTAAAGCCCGCTAAAAATACATTGATACCCTCTTCACTGAGCAGAATAGTGCCTCGAAGTTCGAGGGATAGGCACTTTCTTAGAAGCTTGTTTCTTAGCTCTGCAAGGCCCTCTAGCGTGATAAACTTATACCCTGAGACATTTATTATTTGTTGCATCTTTAAGTTCTCGCCTAGTTTGTGATACTATGGCCGTACAATAAGCCGTTAAACCTGGCCTGTCAACAAAATTTGGGACACCGCATCTATGAAAAAATCCTTTCTAGCTCTCGGAATTTCTGGTATGGCTTTGGCTCTTTTTGGGGGATTGAGTGGCTGCAAAACGTCCTCTCCACCTTCGGTCAAGAGGCCCACCTACGTTTACATACAGGAATGGAACACCTCCAAACTTTCTCCTTCCCAAAGGCTGCTTGGCAACCTGGGAGACCCTCACTCTACAGATACTGAAAGTATTCGTTATCACAGAATGTGGGATCGCGCTGACAAGCTTTTGTGGCAGCAAAGTTTCACCCGAGATCTTCAGATCGCTGGCATGGAAAATGAAGAAGGTTCCTACCATAACTAAGATGGAACCGGGCCGCCCCTTTGCGCCCCCCGCCCCTTCCTTGCCGTCGCATCTCTCGGTGGCAAGAAAAGTCCTTGAGATTGAGGAGAAGGCTTTGTCCTTGTTGGCAAAGAGCTTGGATGACAGCTTCTCCCAAGCCGTTGAAATTTTACACCGATGCCGTGGACGCTTGATGGTGACAGGCATGGGAAAAAGCGGCCATATCGCCCGCAAGCTGGCAGCTTCTTTCTCGTCCACGGGAACGCCCTCCTGCTTTCTCCACCCAGCCGAGGCCAGCCACGGGGACCTGGGCGCCATAAGCCCCCAACAGGACGTTATTCTGGCTCTTTCTAACTCGGGAGAGACCCGGGAGCTGGCTGATATTGTCGCCTATGCGCAGCATCACGGGAACCCCCTTATTGCCATTACCCAGCAAGCCCATAGCACTTTGGCCCAAGCCTCCACTACAACCTTGGTGCTCCCCCCCACAGAAGAAGCCTGCCCAAACGGTTTGGCGCCCACAACTTCCACCACTGTAATGTTGGCCCTGGGGGATGCTCTTATGGTGGCGCTTTTAAGCCGTAAGAATTTTACAAAAGAATCTTTCAGGGCCCTCCATCCTGGAGGCAGCTTGGGATCCAGACTCAAAAAAGTCTCCTCTATCATGCATAACGCATCCAGCCTTCCCCTGGTCAAGGAAGACACACCCATGACCCAAGCTCTGCTTACAATGACCTCCTACAAGTTTGGCTGTGTAGGAGTGCTGGGCCCCAGTGGACGTCTGGTGGGCATCATAACGGATGGAGACATCCGACGTCACATGTCATCGGAACTTCTGGAGAAAAAGGCTTCTGAGATTATGACAACCTCTCCCCAAACCATCTCTCCCCATTGCCTGGCAGAGGAGGCCTTACAGCGCATGAAGGGAAAGATAACCCTCCTCTTTGTAACGGAGGATGAAAAACCTCTGGGAATCATTCATATCCACGACCTCCTCAAAGAAGGTCTGGGTTGAATGACGCCTCCCCTTTCAAAGAGAAATCAAGCTGATCTGATTAAGGAAGCCAAGCTGAGGAGGGCTTCTTTGAAATCCGCCAAGATGATCCTTGCAGCTTTAGCTATTGCCTTGATAATTATAGTATTCTCATGGCCTTATTTAAGGGCTATAAGGTTTTATTTTCCGGACACCCTGGCCGCCGAACGTTTCCGGTATTCGAAGTTGGACCTAAAGAACAAATTCATCCTCAAACCCCAGCTTTTAGGAAGTGGGGAGAATTCCTACACCCTCTCCGCAGAATCCGCCCGCCAGATCTCGGAGGACGTGGTTAAACTCACGAAAATAAGTGGACGCCTTTTTTCCAAGAAGGGAGATACCTTCTTCATTCTTGCCAACGAGGCTGATATGAGTCTAGGATTGCAGAAGACGGCCCACCTAAGAGGCGATGTAAACTTTATAAGCTCCATTCAAGATCTTGAGTTATGGACCGAAAAGGCTGATATTGACTTTAAGCGTGCGACGATCACGGGGAACGTCCCTGTAAAAGGAGACGGGGCGTACGGCATTCTAGAGGCAAAAAATGGCTTTTTCTATGATCAAAAGAATGGGTTTATTCGGCTCAACGGGCCCGCGGAGGTCATGGTTCTATGAACCTGGGGGATCTGGGATGACTAGGGGCAAGAAACTTTTCCTCCTGTTGGCGGGCCTGCACTTTCTGTGCGCCTACTCCGTGCCCAGGGAGGGGGGCTCAAAGAAACAGCCCACGCTGATTACGGCTTTGGGCAGCATAGAGTTTGACCAAAAAACAAATGTCATGTGCGCCCGCGGGCACGCGTCCATAAAACAAGGAGAAACTACGCTTTATGCGGACACTATCTATGGCAGTTTTGTGAAATCTGGGGAGAAGACGGCGCTCAAATCCATGGATGCTGTGGGCAATGTAAAGGTGGTCCTACCCAAAAATAAGATTGTGCAGGCCGATAAGGGCCACTATGAAGCTTCCACTGACATCATTACGCTTATGGACAATGTACGCGCCACCGATAAAGGAAACCAGCTGGTGGGCTCTTATGCTATCGTCAACAGAAAGACCGGCGTCACGAAGGTATTAAGCGCTCCGCCCCCGCAGAAAGAAAGCCTTGCGCCCCTAAACCAGAAAAACAAGACCGGGAAAGCTGGATCGGCCCCACGTCAGATTCGCGTGCTGTTGACCAGCTAACCAAACCCAGAGAGGCCTGAAGAAGGCGGCCATAAAAAAATTCAAATCTCCATAAATTTGTTGTATAAACATTACATGCTCTACATCTAAGGAATTATTATGCTGAAAGGTTTTCTGAAAAAAGTTTTCCCGTCCTCCAACGATCGTCTGGTTTCCCAGTTCCAGAAGCAGGTGGAAGAGATAAATCGCCTGGAGCCTTCGATTCGGGTGCTATCTGACCAGGACTTAAAGTCGAAGACAGAGGCTTTCAAAGCCCGCCTTCAAAAAGGTGAGACCTTGGATGACCTTTTGCCCGAGGCCTTCGCCACCGTACGTGAAGCAGCCCACAGGACCCTGGGTCTCCGGCCTTTTGATGTGCAGCTGATGGGTGGTATCTGCCTGCATCGCGGCATGATAGCCGAAATGAAGACAGGGGAAGGCAAAACCCTGGTGGCTACGCTACCGGCCTACCTCAACGCCCTTTCTGGAAAAGGGGTTCACGTGGTAACCGTGAACGATTATTTGGCCCGCAGAGACTCTCAGTGGATGGGCAAGATTTATGAATTTTTGGGCCTTTCTGTACGCTGTGTAACCCACGAATTAACCGACGACCAGCGTAGACACGCCTATAACGCTGACATCACTTATGCCAATAATAACGAGCTGGGATTCGATTACCTCAGGGATAATATGAAGTTCAAGCTCTCCCAGATGGTGCAAAGGGCCTTCAATTTTGCCATCGTGGATGAGGTCGACAGCATTCTCATAGATGAAGCCAGGACTCCTCTTATCATATCAGGGTCTGCCGAGGATTCTTCTTCCCTTTATCTTGCGGCCGACAAGGTAGTAGAAAAGCTTTCGGCTTCAGATTACTCCAAGGATGAAAAGCAAAACAACGTCACTCTCACAGAAGCAGGAATTGAAAAAGTAGAAGCTTTGCTGCGTGAGCTGGGTCTTTTAACCAGCGCATCCCTCTATGACTTGCAAAACATCGCTCTCGTTCATCACATAGGCCAAGCTTTACGTGCTCACACCCTTTTCCAAAAGGACAAGGATTACATCGTCAAAGACATGAAAGTGGTGATCATTGATGAATTCACGGGCCGTATGATGGAAGGGCGCCGCTATTCGGATGGCCTCCATCAAGCCCTGGAAGCCAAGGAAGATGTCCCGGTGCAAATGGAGAATCAAACCCTGGCTTCCATCACTTTCCAAAATTACTTTAGAATGTATAAAAAGCTGGCGGGCATGACCGGGACCGCCCTTACCGAGGCTACAGAGCTGGAAGAAACCTATGGGTTGAGGGTGGTGGAGCTTCCCCCCAACACGGCATGCCGACGCCAGGATCACGATGACGAAGTTTA
>CAYXFG010000057.1:0-6952 GCA_964464225.1 uncultured Holosporaceae bacterium | reverse complement strand
GGGGTGATTTGGGCGGGGATTTGGGAACCGCCCTGAAAGATGCCGTGGTACAGCCACTTGCTCCTCCGCCTTATTCCCCGCCGCCTTATCAGGCGCCAGCCTCCACCCAGCAGATTTTCAACGAAGCCCCTCCTTCGTACCAGGAAGCGGTCGCCCAGTCTCTTCCGGGACTTGTCTCTCAAAACTTTGTGCCTCAGGCTCCTCTAGCCTTTTTGCCCAATCCCCTGGTATATAATACGTCTGCCCTTGCCAGTTTGCCGGGGTCTGTGGTCCCTGCCCCCGTCCAAAGCACACACCCCCTCATTCAAAAGTGCCAGACCATCCTGGAACAATGGAGAGAGCGCGTGCAGAAGAATCTGAACAACCCCACTAATATATCGGCCAGCATAGATTTGATTGCAGCCAATAGGGTGGACATAGAAATCCTTTGTACCAATAATCAATTGATGAATAGTTTAAACCCTGTCTTACGCAACGACTTCTTGTTGCTGCAAGATCTGTTACGCCTGGCGTCTTTGCGATACTATACCAACACTCTCAGTCGGGTTGAAAAGATGTATCCCCAGTATGTGAAGGCTTGGAAGAACGGTAGGCCTTTAGAAGAAGTAACCCCCCGGGACGCCCAGGGCCGGCCTCTTGGGAACCCTCAGATAGTAAATCCAGAGTGGTTTCTAACCCGGGTCAATGCCATCCGTGAACTGCTTAACAGCTTTGATAGACCTTTGAGAGCCATCGGCAATAACCAGCCCCCTTTCCTTCTCACAGGGATCCTGCAATCCTACAAGCAGGCTGAGGCCACGTATCAGCGTTATGTGGACTTTTTATCCTGTATGCAGCATTACAGTTCCCCCCAGTGCAGAGCCTTCATCCAGGGCCTCAAAACCGCCACCCCTCAGGACAGTGAGAATTTCTCGGGGGTTAATACGAGTGGGGGCGCTCAGGCACAACAGAACCGATCAAGAACCCAGACCCTTAGCAACCCCTTCGCTCAGCAGTACGATGATAGAGATGATGATGACGATGGCTACGAAACTGTGCCGAGATAATTGAGCTTCTTCGGCTTACTTATAACCGCCGACAGCCTCAGCAGTTTTCTTTATCATATTTAATATCTTTTCATCGAGGCAGTCAGCCAGAACTGGAAACCATCTTCCTTCAGGACTCGGTAAGACGTAGCTTGTTCTCTTTCCTATCTTCATAACCTTCAGGAACTCTCGGGAATAATTGGGCAAGCTCCCCATTATCACAAGATGGAAATCTGCAACCTTTCCTTTGTTTAAGGCAAAACTGTCCATAAGAAATTTTAGCGCGCCCAAAGCCCCTACGGGCCCACCCGCGATGCTCCAAATAGCCTCCTCTGAGCTGGGATGGGAGACGATAAGCTGCTTGAGCAAGGCGTTTGAGTTAAGCCACTTGTATCCCTCCACAACATTACAAGGAAAGGTATGCATCAAGGGCTCTACACCAGCCATTTCCATAAAACGTTTATAAACGCTTGGTTCTATCTCTAAAGCTTTCCAGAGATCTTTTGCCAAGACAGGCTGAACTTTTGAGAACATGGACGGCGGAGTCAAAGAAAAGTCGTTCTCCCCGCCATACATGATCCTAATGTTGTCTACTCCATCTATATTTTTTACAAAACAGGCAAAATTCTCGCTCGATTTGTATATAGTCCCCCCCCCTCTACTATACATCTCATCCATTCTAGATCTCATCATCGGGTAAGCAGAGACATACCATCTTGCAATAGCACAATCATCTAATTCCTTGTGCTCCGCTAAACCAGGGGCAGCATGCACAGAGGATAGGAAAAAAACGAACAGGCTCCCGACCAGCAAAGTCACAAGGGCGAAATCCGCTTTTATAAATTTCCAAGACGGTGTGGGAGAAAAGTTACGGGTAGCCTCTTCCCTCAAATGGCTCTTAGGACGCAGGTTTATAAACACATTTTGGGGTGACATCATTTTTAAAACTCCAGGTTTTGGCCAAACTTCTGAACACTGAACGCTTCATACCATATACCCAACACCTCAAGCAATGAGAAAATTCTCCGTCTTTTCCCTTCCGCATCTTTCTGGCCTCACTAGAACATTGACTGAGTGGCTAAAGCCTGCGTCTCTTCAACTTGCGCAGCAGTCCAGCATGGCCTCCGTAGGAGAGGTAAATTTCAGGCCTGTTTGTGTGTGAACTTTTTAAAAACGGTCCTTACAGACTTTCGATCTCTTTTGCAGAGAGGCCCGTTATTTTGGAGATCATTTCTTTGGAAATACCCTCTTTTAAAGAGTTTCTCGCAATTTCTATTTTTCCTTTTTTCTCACCTTCTATAAGGCCCTCTTTCCTTGCATCAGCCAGGCCTGTGCGGTCTGCAGACATCTTCATGTCTACGGAATCATAGGTTCGAAGATCTTCTTTGGACCAATTATAGCGATTGAGCTCTTCATAGGCTTTCTTGATGATGGTATCTTTACCAATAATCTGGTTTAAGTCTTCTTCGTGCGTTTCTTCCGCATTCTTGAAGAAATAGGCCCATTTCTCAAGGGGGGTTCTAAGCTCATCCTTAGTCTTGGTAAACTGAGGCAGCTGTAAGAAGGAGAAGTAAAAGTCCTTGAGGTCCCTTTCTCCTGTTTCTGTATCGGTCATATGGTGATGAGAGAGATATCCTCTCTTGTGGGGGAATACAGTAAAATTGGTGATGGCCAAAAAGTTAACCTTTTTAAGGTCTTTATAATCGACGCCTTTATCCCGCTGTTCAATATAGGTCTTGGCCGCATAGTATTGAGCGCGTTTCTCAAAACCAGAATCATGGGCCACTTGCATTTCCACGATAAAATGCTCGCCCCCTTTGTCTTTACAAAGAATGTCCACAATGCTGGTCCGCAAAGCCGCAATCTCTGGGTCTTGATTGGCCTTGAGAAAGGTGACTTCTTCTATAGGATTGTCATGACGCTGAAAAATATCATTCAAAAAATGAATGAGAATATCCTTGTTCCTTTCAGTGCCAAAGATTCGTTTGAACGAGTAATCATTTTTAGGATCAAGAAATTTACCGATCATTACACTACGCCTTCTCTTAAACGCTTTAACCCGCAACTTAAATAAACGTTATTTTGCCTAAACCTTAGCACACAAAGGCTAACAAAGAAATGGGCGACCTTTGAAGCCGAAAAGGCCAGACTCTTTGCCCCAGGAACCTCCCAAGGCTTCTCTCTCTCGCATAAAGAGGCCGTAGGTTCTGTAAACAACTCTGGGAGCAACCCTGGGACCTTTGGAGGCTCTAACTCTGGTGTGTCGGAATTGGGAGGCAATGTGTCCGCGGGGGGTGATTTGGGCGGGGATTTGGGAGCCGCCCTGCAAGAGGCCGTGGTCCAGCCCGCGGCCCCTCTGTCCTATCCCCCTCCGCCTTATCAGGCACCAGCATCCACCCAGCCGGTCTTCAGTAAATTTCTATTCCTCAAATTCTGAGGAACAAGATGAACGCTTCATACCATATACCCAACACCTCAAGCAAAGAGAAACTTCTCCTGTTTTTCTCCTTAAACTCTTTCTAAGGTTTTGGCTTTTTTCCCAAGGCGATCCTTGTCAGGCTTTTCGCCTCAGAGCACACACCTCTAAAATATCAGAAACAAGCCGTGCCAGGAGTTTCTTAGAAATCCAAAAAGAGTAAAGGTAAATCCTTTCTGCCCTTACCATCTGTGACAACCAACAACCTAGCGTTTGAATTGAAAGGTATCCGCGCCACCACAAAGGGCCTTTACCTTCGTCTCCGATGGAGATATCATAAAGCTTGAAGAGGAGCTCAGACCCCTCTACAAAGAAGAGGGCTGGCACATGGCCCTTGTCACACATAACCCCGCCCCCGCCAATTTTTAAATTCCTACGCCTGCAAGAGCAGCCGATCATGGACTTTTTTATGGGAATAAGAAGGGAGTGTGGGAGAACGTTTTGTGCTGTAAAGAAAAATTGGTGTCCCCAACGGGATTCGAACCCGTGTTGCCGCCTTGAAAGGGCGATGTCCTGGGCCTCTAGACGATGGGGACTTTGGACGCTGGTCGTTTAAAGACCTTCCTAGAGATCTTATGTAAACGCTCCAGCTTGGAAAATCAAGCACAAAAGAGAAAACCTCCACCCTTCTAGTCCCACAGAACCACCTAAAGTTGTTGTGGCTCCCGGGTCCGGGGTCGTCTCTTTTCCATAGCCTTTGTTCATGAAGCTTCTCACAGCCCTAAGCCCAGGCCTTCGCGCAGCAAGAGGCCCCTCTTCGACAACCTTCATTTTTTTATTTTTCAACCGCCCCCTTGGGGCTTTTTTTACAAGGAGACCTAAAAATGTACGTATTTCCTCTCGAACCTATCACAGCCACGCCCGTGACCCTTTCCGAGGCCAAAAGCTTCCTCCGCCTGTCCCACGACGCCGAAGATCCCCTCCTACAAAATTGCTTGGAGAGCGCGGTGACCCAGGTAGAATCTTACCTCAGCCGCATCCTTCTTGAAAGAAATGTCGCCATAGCCGTCGTGGTGCGGCGCTATCTGGCGGGGGGACCGCTTTGCCATGTGTGGCACACCCGGAAGCGCACTTCCCTCTTTTTGCCCCTGGGGCCTGTAAAAAAAATACTCTCTGTGGAAATTGTAAAAGAAAACGGTGTTTATAGGCAAGTGATGGCCGAAGATATCCATTTCAATGACCTGGTGGAACCGGGGCTTTTGGTGCTGAATAACGTTGAAGAGCCATGGGGTATCAAAATCCAGTGCCGCGCCGGCTATGGAAACCGGAAAGAGGATGTCCCAGCGCCCATACGGCAAGCCATTCTGCGGGTGACCTCAGCCCTCTACGAACATCGTCAAGAGGCGCCGCCGGCTCTCCCTGATCTTATCCATGATTTGGTAAGCCCCTATCGATGCCGGAGGGTCACTCTATGAAACGGCGACCCCCGTTCGTGCTGGATCGCCTGCGGCATTATTTAAAGATAGAGAGGAAGGTTTTAGACCACGATGGGCAAGGAGGGTTTAAGGAAACCTGGCAGCTTCTTGAGCACGGCTGGGGGGATCTCCAGCCTCTGCTTCCCACCCCAGGTTCTGAGATATGGAGAGCGGGAGAACATCTTTTCCCCCTCAGGTATCGAGCTCTTTTGAGGGCAGAAGCGCCCCTGGCCCCAAACTTCCGTTTGGTGTGGGAAGGAAAATTCCTCTACACCATCTCCTGCCCCTACTCCTTATGGGATGGCTCTTACCAGATGGTTCTTGTGGAAAGGAGACTTTCCTAATGCCCCTCTTTGATCATGGCTTCGTTTCGGCCTTCTTGGCGCATCTCCCCAGAGGGGGAAATTTTCCAGAAATCTATCATTTTCTACCGCCCCATGTCAGACCCCCCTACGGCCTCCTGGAACTTAAGAGCGTAGGCAGAGGGAATGGCCTGCCGCCCCCCCACCTGAGGGCTAGGATTGAGGCCGAAATCTATTTGTGGAGCACGTACTCGGGGCTGCAAGAGCTGACCCAAATGGGAAGCACTTTACTAGCTTACTTGGATCACCAGAGTCTCACTCTTCCCCACGCAAAAGCTACTCTGGTCTTTCACAGTTTGGAAATAACAGGCCAAAGCGACAGTAAAAACCAGCAAGCACGCTGCGGAAAAATCTCTTTTGTGGCCTACATACAAGGCCTAAATTCACCCCAAGAACAGGAGTAGCTCATGACGCCCACAGAAAACCTACTGAGATCCCTGGAAATTCAGCTTTCCAGATCCCACCGCCGACTCATCTGCAAGCCCCCGCGATGGAGGCATTTCGCATGAGCCATGGACCCCTAAAGATCGTCACAGCCCAGGGCTACGAATACGTATTCTTCGAAGCCACCCAAAGCTTAACCGTCGCCATCACGGGCCGGATGCGGCGCACCCTCAGCGGTTCCCTTGTTTGGACCGGGCACCCGCGCCTTGTCAAATTTGAGTCTTCCATCGAAATTACAGGCAAAGAGGGTTATGCTTTCGTCATCCCCCTGGAGGAAGAAATAGATCTGCATTGCATTGAAAGGCTGGCTGACACCTCTGAAAGTGATGAGATTTTTCCTCGTCGCAAGGCCGTCCCTGGCTCTCTCTATGGCGAGCCCCAGGGCATCACTTTCGTGGAAGAATCCTCCGGCCTTTTAAAAAGGACAACAGCTTCCGCTAAGGGGCTTTGGAAAGTCTCTTACGCTCCTGTGCTACGCATGCGGGTTCAAGCCACGGAATGTTTCAGCGACGGCTGGGGTGAGCGAAAAAAAACAACGGTGCGCCTGGTGGAGGTCTAGCTGGACCAAAAATTGTCCGCCCAGAGGGATCTTTTATTTGAGAATCTTAGAAATCCAAGGCGTCGAGGTGGCCTTGGCATTTTGCCGGGACATAAGGTCAAATCTATGCTTTTCCATAGCTGCCTCTATTTGTTCAGCGCGCATTCCAAAGAGTTCAAAAACAGCAGCCGCCAGATGAAAGCTGGAAGCAAACATCTCAGGGGTCACAGGCTCCGCCCCCAGCTCTTGTAATTTAAGAGCTTGATCGCTATCGTGCACACGCACGAAAATCTTGAGATGGGGAAAGTACCTTTTAAGGGTGATGACCAGCTTGGAGGACAAGAAAAAGTCGTCCACACTAATGATGACAGCCTTGGCGCGCTCTGCATGAAATGCCTTAAAAACCTCTATTTTCTTTGCATCTCCAAAAAAAATGGGAAATTTTTTCATGCGTCCCAAAGCGACCCGGTTAACATCCGCATCCACGATGAGGTGGGGAATGTGGCGTACAGACAAGATGTTATGAATGGTTTCCCCCACCAGCCCACATCCAACAATGATCACGTGATTTTTAAGATCTCCTGTTTCTTCCTCTGCGGCCTTCAGGGGCGTCCCCCCATCGCGCCCCAGGCGGCGGCTGATAAAAGAGCCCAGAAGGCTTAAGGCCGGCGTGGCCATCATACTTAAAACCA
>CAYXFG010000056.1:0-7017 GCA_964464225.1 uncultured Holosporaceae bacterium | reverse complement strand
TCAATAAGAACATCGGTATACAACTCGGAAAAATCGGGCTCCGGTGAGGTCTGGGCAAAGTCTGCAGCTTTTCTGACTTTTTCTTTCACCTGGTCGGCAATAAAGTCTAGGTCTTCCTGGCTGCAAATCTCCAGGCTCAGAAGGTGCTCTTCAAGATTTTGCAAGGGGTCGTTGGAGTTTTTAAAGGTGTCGACCTCTTCTTTTGAGCGATATTTTGCGGGGTCTGACATGGAGTGACCCCGGTAGCGGTAGGTTTCCATCTGCAGAATATAAGGCCCGCCTCCCTCCCGCACAAAGCTTAGAGCCCGGGCGGCTGCCTCTTGGACGGCCAATACATTCATACCATCCACCTTTTCTCCGGGGATGCCAAAAGCTTCTCCGCGGCGGTAATAGTCGTCGTTAGGTGAGTGACGCTTGGTGGCAGTTCCCATGGAATACCTATTGTTCTCGATGATATATAGAACCGGCAGCTTCCACAGGGAAGCCATATTATAAGATTCAGCCACTTGCCCCTGGTTGGCGGCTCCGTCTCCCATATAGGTAAGTGACACCGCGTTTGATTTGGTATACCTATGGGCAAAGGCCATGCCGGTCCCGAGCGATACCTGGGCTCCCACGATGCCATGGCCTCCAAAAAAGTTTTTCTCTCGGCTGAACATATGCATGGACCCGCCCTTCCCCTTGGAGAAGCCCCCGCGGCGCCCTGTAAGTTCCGCCATAATGCCGTCGGGGCTCATGCCGCAGGCCAGCATGTGTCCATGATCCCGATAAGCGGTGATCACTGTGTCCTGGGGCTGTTGCTGGGATTGAATGCCCACAACCACGGCCTCCTGGCCAATGTAAAGGTGGCAGAACCCTGCGATAAGGCCCATTCCATACAGCTGGGCGGATTTTTCTTCAAACCGCCGGATCAAAAGCATGTCATAATAAAGCTTCAGCAGATGGGCTTTTGAAGCCTCTGTGGCCCCGTGTGCCTTTTGAAGGGTTTTTTCTTTTACAGAGAGTGTCATGGAGCCAAATTCTTCCTACTTAAGCTTCTTTTCTAGAATAGAGTTTACCAGGGCTGGACTGGCCTTACCCTGGGTGGCTTTCATCATTTGACCTACGAAAAACCCGAACAGCTTTTCTTTTCCGGACTTGAATTCTTGTACCATGGCAGGATTGGCTAGAATGATTTTATCAGCTTCTGTCTCTAAAAGCGCACTGTCGGTAATTTGATGAAGTCCTTTTTCCTCCACCAAGGCCCCGGGGGATTTGCCAGATTCCCACATCAAAAGAAAAACTTCCTTGGCAAGGCGCCCTGAGATGACTTGGGCCGAGATAAGATCCACCAACTCTGCAATGTGAGGCGCTTTCACCCGGGCGTCGTGAAGCGAAACATTCTCTTTGTTCATAAGAGCCGACATGTCGCCCATTATCCAGTTCAGAACCTGCTTGGCGCAGGACCTAAATTCTTTGTCAGACGCTTTGGCGCTTTGGCTTGCCCTTACGGCCTCCTCAAAATAATCTGCTAGTGCCACATCTTCAATCAGGAACAAAGCATCGTAGAGGGAGAGGCCATAGGTGTGCATCAGCCTCTCTGCCTTTTGGTCGGGAAGTTCAGGCAAGTTATCCTTGATAGACTGGACATAATCTGCGGTAAGGCAAAGGGGCAAAAGATCCGGGTCGGGGAAATAACGGTAGTCCGGCGCGTTCTCCTTGGAACGCAAAACCCGCGTCTCATTTTTTTGCGGATCATAAAGCCGGGTCTCTTGGGAAATTTCTTGCCCAACATCCAGGGCGGTCGCTTGTCGGCGGGCCTCATAGTCAATAGCTTGCCCGATAAACCTGATGGAGTTTATATTTTTTACTTCAACACGGGTCCCCAGCGGTTGGCCAGGTTTTCTTACGGAGACATTAACATCAGCCCGCAGATTCCCTTCTTCCATGTTGCCGTCGTTGGTGCCCAGGTACTTTAGAATCAACCTCAGCTTTTTCACAAAGGCCATGGCTTGATCAGCGGTACGCATATCCGGCTTGGTAACAATTTCCATAAGGGCTGTGCCACAACGATTGAGATCTATGCAGGATTTTGCAGGATGGAGATCGTGGATACTTTTTCCGGCGTCTTGCTCGAGATGCAGACGTTCTATACGCACGATGGTATCTTGGGACTCGTCCCAAAGCCGGACTTTTCCTTCTCCCACGATGGGATGGTAGAACTGGCTGATTTGGTAACCTTGGGGAAGATCCGCATAGAAATAATTCTTGCGGTCAAACATGGAGAACAGGTGAATCTCAGCCCCCAGGCCCAGACCCGTTTTGATAGCCTGCTCGACGCACTTCTTGTTCAGAACGGGCAACATGCCCGGGAAGGCCGCGTCCACGTACGAAACCTGGGAGTTGGGAGCGGCTGCAAAAGACAAAGGGGCCGATGAAAAAAGTTTGGATTCTGAAGTCACTTGGGCATGAACTTCCAGGCCAATAACGACTTCCCAAGGGCCTGAATCTGTGATCAGCCAGTAGCCATTTCTGGAGCTCATTACACGGCCTCCTGAAGAGGGAGGAGAGGGAAAGACACGGCATCCTGCAAACACAGGGCAGCGTTAAGGACTTTTTGTTCACCCAGGGCTGGTCCCATGATCTGCATGCCCAGAGGCAGACCGTTCTGTGAGAGACACACAGGTACACTGATGGCGGGAATGCCAGCCAGGTTGGCGGAGACAGTGAAAATGTCTTCCAAGTACATGGCGATGGGGTCCTTCATGTTCTCCCCTATCTTAAAAGCTTCAGAGGCGGTGGTGGGCGTTAAAATAAGATCTACTTTGGCAAAGGCGGCCACGAAATCGTCGTAGATTTTTCTTCTTACCTTTTGGGCTCGTAGGTAATAGTCTTCGTAGCTGTCCGAGGATAAAACGGAAGTACCAATAAGAATGCGGCGGGTCACTTCTTCACCAAATCCAGAGGTCCTGGTCTTCTCGTACATCTCATCAAGGGTGCTGCCTTCAACCCGCAGCCCATAGCGCACGCCATCGTAACGCGCAAGATTGGAAGAGGCTTCGGCCGGAGCCACGCTGTAATAAACCGGGAGAGCGTAGGGGGTGTGGGGAAGAGAGATTTCCATGATCTCCCCCCCTTGCTCTTTGAAAATGCGGCTGGCTCTTTCCCACTGCTGCTTGATTTCTGGGTGAAGGCCGGGCAAGTCATATTCCCTGGGGATCCCGATTTTTAGGTTTTTGACACAGGGAGAGAGATGCGCATGATAGCTGGGCACGCCGTGGGGCAAAGAAGTTGAATCCTTCTCATCGTGACCCGCCATGATCTCGAGGATTAAAGCCGCATCTTGCACGGACCGGGCCAGAGGGCCCGCCTGATCCAGAGAGCTGGCAAATGCGGTAATTCCATAGCGGGAACAACGCCCGTACGTGGGTTTTATGCCTACAAGCCCAGAAAGAGAAGCAGGCTGCCTGATGGAACCCCCTGTGTCCGTCCCCAAGGCTGCAAGAGAACTGCCTACGGCCACACTGGCAGAGGAGCCGCCAGAAGATCCACCAGGGATCAATGGACTGGGGTCTCCCTTCTTTTTCCAAGGGCTGGTGACGCTGCCGAAGGCGCTTGTAACGTTGGAAGAGCCCATGGCAAACTCATCCATATTTGTCTTGCCCATGCAAAGAGCGCCTGCTTGGAAAAGTTTGTGCGTCACCGTTGATTCGTAAGTGGGAACGAAGTTCTTTAATATTTTTGACCCCGCCGTGGTGAGAATGCCCTTTGTGCAAAACAAATCTTTGATGCCCAAGGGCAGGCCTTCCAAAGGGCGTGCTTCTCCCTTGGCGTAACGCTCATCGGCTATCTTGGCGTGCATGCGGGCCACCTCGAAGGTTTCTGTGATGAAGGCGTTTAGATGCCTGGTCTCTAGGGCACGCTTAATATAGACCTCCAAAGCTTCCGAAGGCCTGATCTCTTTATCAATAAACTTTTTACGTAGGTGGGAAAATGTGTGCCTGAGAAGGGGATGCGACATGAAAAAGAGTCTACTCTAAGAAATAACCTTGGGCACCAAAAAGAAATCAAAGTCCTTCTCAGGGGCGTTCTCCAAAATTTTTGCAGGGGAGGGGGGAGATACGGCCTTGTCCTCTCGAAGGGGGGTCGTGGAGATGAGTTCCATGACAGGGCTGGGCAAGGGGCGTACGCCTGTTACATCCACAGCCTTCAGTTGGTCGATCCAGTCAAAAACTTTGGACAGGCGCTCCGCAAAGTCCCCGAGGCTGCCTTCCGCAAGCTTGAGGCGGGCCAAGGCTTCGAGGCGCAAGATATCAGACTTTTCAATATTCATAATGAAGTTCAATATTCATAATAAGGTAACTAGGTTCCCTAGGCCTGATGCCAATAGCATCTTGAATAACTTTGGATTCCCAGCGTTTGGGTCCAGGGCCTTAAACTACACCAGATTGGGCCTTGCCGTCTAGGGGTCTGGCCATGGTTTCTTTGGGATCTATCAGCGGAACCTAGGCTACGACACAAACATTAGCAGAGGCCCTTCTCCGAGATGGGTTTTCTGGTGTTGTGCGCGTTCTTCGGGGGAGCGGGGTTTCAAGGAGGATAGGCTCGCTTCTTTGTATATTTTTCTGGCTTCCTGGCGCAGGGATTTTGGGAGGCAGGGTGGCGCAATTTTTAGTGATGTGATATGACTATTTTATGAGATCCAAAACACAAAATCCCCCTGTTCCCTACGCAAAAAAACAGGAAGCTCTGTTGGGAAAGCTTTTGCGGCAGAACCTATTGAAGCGCAAAGTCCAACAAAAGGCGCGTTCTGAAGAAACCCTTTCAGACATAGATAGGCCCGGTGAAGGGGCGCTATTGTGAGCATTCTTTCAGACAAATGGATTCGTGCTGAAGCCCGCCGCGGCATGATCGAGCCTTTCGAAGAATCTCAGGTTTCGGAGGGCAAAATATCCTATGGCCTTTCTTCTTATGGATACGATGCCCGAGCTGCGCGAGAGTTCAAAATTTTTACCAACGTTGACAGCGCTATCATCGACCCCAAGAATTTTTCTCCCTCCTCCTTTGTGGATAGAGATACGGACGTCTGTATTCTACCGCCCAACAGCTTTGCCTTGGCCCGCACGGTGGAGTATTTCCGGATTCCCGCAGACGTGCTGGTGATCTGCCTGGGAAAATCCACCTACGCCCGTTGTGGAATCATTGTGAATGTCACCCCTTTGGAGCCTGAATGGGAGGGGCACGTGACGCTGGAGTTTTCCAATACTACCCCCCTGCCGGCGAAAATCTATGCCAATGAGGGCGTATGCCAGTTTTTGTTTCTGCGCGGTAACGAAAAGTGCGAAGTCTCCTACAAAAAGCGGCACGGAAAGTACATGTACCAAGAAGGCGTAGCCATAGCCCGCTTGAAATAAGGAATTAATTATGGACAAACTTCGCATCGTGGGGGGGCGACCCCTTGAAGGTACAGTACGCATTAGTGGCGCCAAGAATGCTGCCCTCCCCCTTATGACAGCCTCTTTACTAACCGAGGAAGCTCTTGTTCTGGAAAATGTTCCCCAGCTGACGGATATCGATACGCTAAGTCAGCTCCTGCAGTCTTTTGGCGTTCACATCTCTTCCCAAGAAACCGAGTCTGACCGTAGCTTAAAACTGTTGGCCAGCGATGTGGTGCAAGACCGTGCGGATTATGACTTGGTACGCAAGATGCGGGCCTCGATTCTGGTTTTAGGTCCTCTGGTGGCACGCCACGGCCATGCCCAAGTTTCCCTGCCAGGCGGGTGCGCCATAGGGACGCGGCCTGTGGACTACCATTTAAAGGGGTTGGAGAAATTGGGCGCTCAAATTGTTCTGGAAGGCGGCTATGTTAAGGCCACAGCTCCTGACGGGGGGCTGCGGGGTGCCGACATAGCTTTCCCCATGATTTCCGTGACGGGCACCGAGAATTTGATGATGGCGGCTACCCTGGCTCGGGGGACTACGCGCCTTATAAACGCCGCCAAAGAGCCCGAGGTGACGGATTTGGCGAATTGTCTCATTAAAATGGGCGCCCATATCCAGGGCGTGGGCACAGGTACCATTGTAATAGAAGGGGTGGAGACTTTGGGCGGCGCCACCCACCGCATCATCCCGGATCGTATAGAGGCCGGCACCTATGCCATGGCTGCGGCGATCACAGGGGGGGATCTGGAAATAACCGATGCGTCCTTGGATTTGCTTCCCTCTGTATCTTCTTTTCTTCAGGAGGCCGGCGTAGATCTGATGGCTACGCCCACGGGATTCAGGGCCAGAAGGTCAGCTTCGGGCCTGCGAGGGGTGGATATGATCACCGAGCCGTTCCCCGGGTTCCCCACGGACCTTCAAGCGCAGTTCATGGCCTTGATGATGTGTTCTGAGGGCAGCTCCATGATCACCGAGACCATTTTCGAAAACAGGTTCATGCATGTAGCCGAGCTTTTGCGTATGGACGCTTCCATACATGTGCACGGGCTTGTGGCCACCGTCAAAGGAGGACATAAACTGCGTGGGGCGCCTGTGATGGCCACTGACCTCCGGGCCTCGGCCTGTCTTGTTCTTGCCGCACTAGCGGCTGAGGGAGAGACGGTTATCAGCCGTATATATCACCTGGACCGGGGGTATGATGCCATGGAGAAAAAGCTTCAAAGATGTGGGGCCCTCATAACGCGGGTCTCCTGAAGCTTCCCCCAAGAGGGCAACTTACAAGAGTTTACCCAGCCCACAGACGTGGGGTGGGTGCAGAAAAACCAAATAAACCGCTCCTGAATTAAAAAAGAGCCTGCCTCTTCAAGGGCAGGTTGTAAAAGATTACCGGGATCCTTCCTCGGCCCCTGTTTTTTTTCTCAAAGCCATATCCAAGCCAGCGGCGACCCAAAAGCCCAAACCAAAATACCTGATAAAGTGGAAGACAGGCCAGGGGGAGGGCACCAGGATAAGATCCCAGCTGAAGTAATAAAGGGCGGCCACGCCAAACCCGATAAGAGTTTTGGCTACTTTCTCGAAGAGGGGCGCCAGCTTTTG
>CAYXFG010000055.1:0-7063 GCA_964464225.1 uncultured Holosporaceae bacterium | reverse complement strand
ATCTTGTAGCTACTTTATACACCTATTCTTAGGTCTTAGCTACTTCAGCCCCAAACTATATATTTACCACGTGCGATCTGTCTTCTCTGTGGTCTTATCTTTAGATATTTTTATGTGCTTCAATGCCTCTGCCGCTGCTTGAGCCGCTTTTTCAAAACGATCAACTGATCGGAGAGCTCTATCTATTTTCTCTTCCGTGCTTGCATCAGACTTTTCTTGGCACAAAGTCACACCCATGGCCACGTTTCCCGCCGCTGTTACCGAATGAAATATGGCTTTTGCCGCATGAACAACAAGGGCATCATCATCATCTCGAACCGCTGCAGAAAGAGAATTAACGGGGATAAATGATATGAAAGCAATAACCAGAAAAAAATTAATTTTTACTCTATGGTATTTGAAAATTTTTGATGTATTCATCATGTCCTCCTTATTATATGCAGCCGTATTAAACAGCATTGTCTATCTCCTACTCCTCTTGTAGATCTCTGTCAAGAAAAAAACAGCTTCGTTTATTTCGGCATATTTATGGAATAACTGGCATCATTCTTCCAGAACAGTAGTGGAGAACAGATCTTTGTTTTCGTTATAGAAGTCTTGCCAGAATCTTTCCATAGCCTGGCATAAGGCCCATGCTCTCTCGCCCAAGGGAGCCGTCTGTGGTGGGAGATAGTCTTGACCATAGATTTGCCGGATCTTTCTTTCGTCATCTTTTAGGTATTGGCGATAATAGCCGCTTCGGGTCACGCCCCTCATAAGGGTTCTTGTTTGGGTGAATTCCTTATGCAACTCTTGCCCGATGGTTTGTAGGTGCTCTTGGGTTAGACCCAACTTCTCCAGAGCTGAGGGGTCGCACCCTTGGATAGGAGCGGTTATTGAAAAAACCTCTTCTTCTGCTGCTGCATTTTGATCAAAGAAACGGGTTTCTTCTTCTGGTCTTTCTGGTTCAGCGGCAGGGCCTTTTGCCTGGATTTTAAAAGCCCCTAGGTGGGATCTTTGTCCCTCTGCAGAACCAGAGGCCATCAAGTCCAGCTCCAGGTGGACCCGTCCTTGGTCCACTTTGACCTGGGTAATTTTTACAGAAAAGGCGACAGGGCAGTCTGGAATATAAAGGGTTGCGGCAGGCAGGGGGTAATTGCTTAGAAAAAAATCCTCGGCATTACTGGAGTGGCTTACCGAATTTGCCACCAGATTCCAGAAAAGCTTTTGCTCACACACATTTTGGGGCGCTTGCTGGTTTGGCCAAGACCCTTCTTGGATGATCGAAGGATGTGCTTCATGTAGCATGAGAAAAAGAGCAATAGCGTTGCGCTCTTTGCCCTGGGGAGATGCCATTATCTTTGAAAGTATGTCTCGCGTGACAGCCCACGGGCCCTCCGTTACGAGTCGCGGATGGAGATTGCCATGCCCCGCCAATTTCTGCAGGCGGTCGTTTTCCTCCAAGACGTGGCTGATCCATTCTTTGTTATGGGTAATCTCGTGATGTAGAAAGGCTGTGGATTTTTGTATGTTGCCCCCATGTACCCCTCCGTTTTTGATATTATAAGGTAGGGCGGATATTTTAAGAGGAAATTCTCCCTTCAGAAAGCTTTCGACGAACCGCTTATAGGAAAACCCACCCGTGCGGCAGCACAATATGGCGTGACAGAAGGCGGGCCCTGTCCGAAGGCTTCTGACCTCAGGCCCAAGGGCATTGAAGTCCTCAAAACGCATGCCTTTTTCTTCGTAGTTGTATATGTTAATGGAATATAAAGGCTCAAAGCCTCCGCCGTAGAGGGCCGCCTTGTTCAAGGAATTAAAGTCTTCCCAGCTTTCATGATCCTGTTGCAAGGAGGGGTCTGTTAAAAAGATATTCATCAGGTTTGATTCGTCCGTCTTTTGTGCCTTGGAGAGAACGACGGCAAGTTGAAGTGCGCTCATTTCCATGTCCGCCACAGTAACACCGTCCTGGTCTACCAAGGGAAAAACGTTTTGCCAAAGCCTTTGTAGAAGGGTCAGATGGGAGGGGCTTTCCTGCTCCAGAAATTTTCTTACGAAACTGTAGTGGAGACGCACCATGGCTGACAGCCCCGGCACGGGGGTTTGCAGGGGGTGGAGGTTTTTCCAGTCTACTGCTTCATAAGCTCTGACGAAGAGTTGTTGTTGGGCATCCAAGCTGGGGATATCTTCGTCGGGGAGCGCTTGCGGGAAGGCCACTGAAGAGGCCAAAGCTGAAAGCCACAGAGAAAGAAACGAAACGATAAGTTTTACACGCATAAAGGATCTCATGCGTAGACATATAGGCACAAGAGGGGCGGACTTCAATCCTCGAAATCCATGCCTCTAAGCCATTGACCTCGGTAAAAGTTGTGAGATAGGGGGAACCGCTTCTTGGGAGAAGCCGCAGTCCCTGAATCAGGCAGTTCATACCCCAGGGCAATCACAGAAAAAGGTTGAGCATGGGGGGGAATATTGAAGGCTTGCCTAAGCCGCTCTTCATCGAATCCTCCCATCTGGTGGGTGGCCAGGCCCAGTTCTGCAGCTTCCAGGCATAAGATTAAGCTTGCAGCCCCCGTGTCGTAGGGCGCCCAGCGATTGGCCCTCCCATTTCTCTGGAAGATCCCCATGGCGACGCCCACAATCAAGATGGGAGCATGCTGAGCCCACGTCCGGTTGGCAGGATCTAAAGTTTCAAGGACCAGGTCGTAGGGGCGCGCTTCTGTGTAGCGGTCGCATACAATAAATCTCCAGGGCTGCTCATTGAAGCAGGAAGGCGCCAGCTGCGCGCCATGGAAGATCGTTTCTAGAAGACGCGCTGGGACTCTTTTGTCCGGGTCAAAGTTTTTTCCACTGTGTCTTTTCTCTAAAAGCGGCAGGGGACGTGGCGCATCGGAATGTGGGGGCATCAAGCGTTAAAGGTGCCATTCGGTCCCATTCTGGCGCCAGCAGGCTTTCTCAGAAGGGGAGGGGCCGAAGCACTTTGCGCCTCAAGGCCGTCCTCTATGTTTTGCTCAACAACCTCTAGCTTCTTGAGAAGTCTTTGTTGTTGTTTTTCCAAGGCTTCTTGAATGGCCTGGTTTTGGGTGCCGGCGGCCTCTTCCAAAGCCTTGGTGGTTTCATCCAGTTTGGCCTGCAGCTCTTGCTGTTTTTTCTCCAGGGCCTCTAGAGGCTGGGTAATGAAATGTGTGCCTTGCTCCATGGCTTGGTTCGCTATGCGGGTAGTCCTATCCAGGGTTTGACGCGCTGTCTTTGAGGCGCGGCCCTGGATTTCCAGGCCCCGAGCTTTCACCCTGGAGGTGGTTTGCGCGTAGATGCTGCTTGCCATGGCTCTGCTAACTTTGGATAAATTTTTCACTTGAGTTTGAAAAGAACTTTTCAGCGCGTAGGTCATGCTGCCCGCTCGTTCTGCCTTAAGCTCGAGGGTTCTCTTATTAAACAGTTTGATAATAAAATTTAAAGCACTCCTGTAGCCTGCATAGTCAAAGACATCACCTTTTAAGAAGGAGGGCTTTATGGACTCGCCCAGCATGAGGTAGATCTTTTCCCGCTCTCGATCATCCATGCGGATCAGGGTCTGGGACAGAGAGCAATCTTCTCCACACTCCTCGATAAGCTTCCTAAGCTCGGCGCTTTTCGGATTAGGGATGTCTTTACTGCGTATTTGTAGGCAGACTTGATGGCAGAATACTTTGCGGCAGGCGCCTCCCTGGCTGGCACAGCCTATCTCTTTCTCGCTTCTATAATGAACGGGGTCTTCACAGTACTTGCTGTTGTGCAAGGCGCACCGTGTGGCGGAATGGCCCGAGGTCTGCATCAAAAGCATACCGAGGAAAAATAAGAAGGTGCGGGGCAAAGCAAGTTTTTTCATGGAAGACCTCTTTGTAGTCAGTGGTTTGTACTAAGTTTAGAGGCCTTCAGTATCCTTTGTCAAACTTATGAAGGGTCACTTATTTCCTTTATAAGATGCTCGCACATTTTTTTGGCATCACCAAAAAGCATCATGGTATTATCTCGGTAGAAAAGCTCGTTGTCCACGCCGGCGTAGCCGGGTGCCATGGAACGCTTCACGAATAAAACAGTTTTGGCGGCTTCCACGTCCAAAATAGGCATTCCATAGATGGGGCTGCCTTTGTCTGTTTTTGCTGCGGGGTTGGTGATGTCGTTGGCTCCGATCACCAAGGCAACGTCTGTGGAAGCAAAATCCCGATTGATATCGTCCAATTCCACCACGTCTTCGTAGGGGACATTGGCTTCAGCCAGGAGAACGTTCATGTGGCCGGGCATGCGGCCTGCTACGGGGTGGATGGCGTAGCGAACTTTCACACCTTTTCCCTTAAGAACAGAGGTCAGCTCTCTCAGGACATGCTGGGCTTGGGCGACCGCCATGCCATAGCCGGGCACGATGATGACGGATTGAGCATTAGCCATCAGAAAGGCTGCGTCTTCCGCACTGCCGTTTTTTACAGACCGGGAAGCTTTAGATTGATCAGTAGCCGCAGCTTCTCCTCCAAATCCCCCCAACACCACGCTGAAGATAGACCGGTTCATGGCCTTGCACATAATGTAACTGAGGATCGCACCCGAGGAGCCCACAAGCGAGCCTGTTATAATAAGCAAGTTATTTTGCAAGGTGAACCCGATCCCACAGGCTGCCCATCCAGAGTAGGAATTAAGCATGGATACGATGACGGGCATGTCTGCGCCCCCGATGGGCAGTACCAGGAGGGCGCCCAGTGCGAAGGAGAGGACAACCAATATCCAAAACGCCCCAAAGCTTCCCGATGTAGAAAGGCTAGCCAGGGCGCTTAGAACCGCCAGCCCTAAAAAGCCGTTAAACAGATGTTGTCCTCTGAACACAAGGGGGTTCCCCTGAATAAGGCCCTGAAGCTTGCCGAAGGCAATAAGAGACCCCGTGAAGGTGATGGCTCCGATGGCGGTGCCCAAGCCCATCTCAATGAGGGCGGCCATCTTGATACCCTGCATGCCCCCGATCCCAAAGACATCGGGTGAGTAGAGAGCGGCTGCAGCTACACAAACGGCAGCCAGACCTACCAAGCTATGGAAACCTGCCACCATCTGAGGAAGAGAAGTCATGCTAATCTTCCGAGCCATCAAGGTGCCGATGCCCCCTCCAATCAGGAACCCGCCCAAAATGGTGTCTAGAGAAAGTATAGAGTCGCTGAGAAGAGTTGTCATCACAGCGATCCCCATACCAGTCGTACCATAAGCGTTGCCTCTCCTAGCCTGCTGGGGGGAGGAAAGCCCTTTAAGAGAAAAGATGAAGAGCACAGAGGAGAGAAGATAGGCCAGCGAAGACAAGGTGGGCGACATTTTTATTTACCTTTTTTTCGGAACATATCCAGCATACGGTGGGTTACCATAAACCCCCCAAAAATGTTGATGGCGCATAGGGTGACGGCAATGAATCCCATGATTTTGGAGAAATCGAACCCTTGTTCTCCCGCGGTCATGAGGGCAGCCACGATGATAACACTGGAAATGGCGTTGGTAACCGCCATGAGGGGCGAATGTAAAGCTGGAGTCACGCGCCACACCACGTGATAACCCACGATCACCGCCAAGACAAAGATAGTAAGGCTCGTGATCAAGGGGCTGTTATCCAAAGCCCCTTGCAGCACCTCCACCGAATGCGTTTCTGGCGGCAAGATCTTCCTCATAATAACATTGGTTTTTTCAACCACATCAGAGCCTAAAGATGTTACCGCGGACGCGTGGAAGGACGCCGCCACAGAGGCAGAAGAAAGGGTAAGTGTCATGCGCTTGGCTCCTTGTGAAGCTTGTGGACAGGTGATGTGCGGGCCAACAGATCTTCGCGCACCACTTTGCCTTGGTGGGTCAAGAGGATGGACTGGACGATTTCATCAGCCGTATCATAGCATAGCCGATGTGTTTCCTTGTCATACATGTAGTCTATCAGCTGAAATAGGTTGCGGCCGTATAACGCGCTTGCATCTCGGGCTATGGGCTCGAGAGGGTTAGCGGGCGCATATACCTTCACCCCCTGCACATCCAAAAGCTCGCCTTTTTTGCTGAGGGCGCAGTTCCCTCCTTTATCACCCGCTAGATCTACCACAACGGAACCCGGCCCCATGCTTTCCACCATGTCTTGAGTGACCAGCACCGGCGCAGGTCTTCCAGGAATCAATGCTGTGGTGATGACAACATCCATTTTTGGTATGACTTCCTTAAGCTTTTCATATTGCTTAAGCTTATAAGTCTCAGAGGCTTCCCGGGCGTAACCGCCTTTATCTTGGGCATCTTCTCCTTCTTCTACTTGTAAGAAGGTGGCTCCCAGGCTTTCCACCTGTTCTTTGGTGGCTTTCCGCACATCATAACCTGTAACTAGAGCGCCCAGCCTTTTAGCGGTCGCCATGGCTTGCAAACCCGCCACACCTGCGCCAATGACCAAAACACGAGCTGGCAACAGGGTGCCTGCCGCCGTCATCATCATGGGGAAAGCGCGAGGGTAAAGGTTGGCAGCTGTTAGAACCGCCTGATAGCCGGCCAAATTGTTCTGTGAGGAAAGGACATCCATGCTTTGAGCTCGGGTGATGCGCGGCATCAACTCCATGGCTATAACGCTGAGGTTGGCGTTTTGGTAAGCTTGAAGATCGTTGGGGTGAGACAGCACATCGCTGATACAGATCAGGAGGGCTCCCTTGGGATAATTCTTGATATCCAGGGACGATCCACCTTCGTGGGTAGGGCGTGCCACCTTAAGAATGACATTGCCCTCTTCATAGAGTTTTTTAGAAAAAGCGGCGACCGTGGCCCCTGCCGCCACATAAGCAGCATCGGGAAAACAAGCTTTGGCGCCGGCTTGCTCTTCTATTATTACTTGAACAGATGGGCCCAGAGATTTAAGTTTTTTTACAAGGTCGGGGGTCACAGCCACCCTGGCTTCGGAAGACTGCGTCTCTCTTGGCACGAGAATTCTCATTGCTACCTCACAAGCTTTATGTGGCCGTTTATACCACAGGCCCTCCCTAAGATCCATTGGGGTAGACTAGTTTTTTCAAACTTTTTTCAAGGAAGACTGCCTTGCAGATTAAGGCCTGTTGGG
>CAYXFG010000054.1:0-7234 GCA_964464225.1 uncultured Holosporaceae bacterium | reverse complement strand
CAAGACTAATTCACTGTAATAATAACAGAGAGCCCAAGGCGCTTGGACCCCATCTGACCAAAACAGGGGGGGCCTCTCTATTTTTACCAAGGGGTTTGATGAGTGCTCCTGTTATGCGGTACGCCTCGACTGCTTGAGGCCAGGGGCAGTTCCGTTGCTCTCTCTGTCAAAGCCTTGGAGGTTGTTCTTTTCTGAAGAACTTGGTGTATCCAGGGCCTAAGAACGCTCGCGGGAATATGCCGACAGCCGGCTGGTGGAGGCCTTTTCAGCATAGTCCACGGGGAAACCCTGACCGCCTTATGGGGCTTTAGCCAGCTGCTTGAGGGTTCCTTCTTCATTCGCAACGAGAACAGCCATAAAGTCTAAGGTGTAGAAAAAACTTTTATGCATTTCATCCTCCAAACTTTTATAGACTACGCTCTATTAAAATCCCAAGAAAATTTATGGCGCCGTCATGGGTATAGGCCTTCAGAAATTCTTAATCTGCGAGAGCTATGAATTAGAGGAGGGTACACCTTACCAGAAGCACTTTGAGGGAGATTTGAAAAATAGAGCCTGAGGAAAGGCATGCATTATGTTCTTAATCTACAATTTATTTTGATTTTCTCTTCCGAGATCAATGCTGGGAATATAAGAACTTGCAAAATTAAATATCAAAATGATTGGGAGGCTCTTTAATGAGGGGGTGTTTTGGTGCACGTAAGATCCTAGCTAAGGGCTGCCCGTGATCGTTTCTTACAGACAAGCTGGGCGCTGGTCACGCATTAACCCTCTTGATACGGACCTCGGTCTCTCCTATATTCCTGTTTTAAACCTTGTTTATCTCTTCCCTGAAGGCCACTCTATCTTAACGCATGACCCTTTCTCTTTTATATGGAAACGTTCCAACGGCCGCCCGTGAGTATGCGGCAGCCCAGCTCTTGCGTCGCACGCTTCATGGATATAGGCGCCTTGTGGTTTACGGGGTAGAGAATGAAAGATATGAGCAGGCATTGGAAAATCTAAGGTTTTTTTGCCCGGAGCTCTCGGTACAAGGCATCCCTCCTCTGGATACAGAGCCTTACGATTTTCTTGCCCCTTCTGCTGCACGCCGTGGCCGTAAGATAGAGTCTCTTGAGAAGCTTTACGCCGGACAGATTGATGTGCTTGTGTTGACTCCTGGTTCCTTTTTTGAGCTTTGTCTGCCGCCAACTGTACTTTTGGAAAATAGTCTGGGCTTGCAGGTGGGTCAACATTTGACGAGAGAGGGCCTCCTCTTGTCTTTGAGGAAACTAGGTTACAAGAGATCAGAAAGTGTTTTTCAAGCAGGGGATTTTGCCGTCAGGGGAGGGGTTATAGATTTATATCCTGCAAGCGCTGCTTTGCCCCTAAGGCTAGATTTTTTGGGAGAACTTCTGGAAAGCCTCCACTTTTTTGATCCTCTTTCCCAAAGAAACTGTGATCCTGTCTCCCAATTCCGGCTTCTTCCTTTAAGCGAAATTCCTCCTACAGAAGAGGGCCTGCAAAATTTCAGACAGCAATACCGATTACATACTCCTAGCAAGCGCCCCTCCGATCCTCTTTTCGAATTAGTGACACAAGGGGGGCCTTTCGTCGAGCTTGCAGAAATGTGGTTCTCCTTGTTTTACGAGGACCCTTTACCCGTGATAGATTGTTTGAAAGGTGCTCAGCTTATCTTGCCTTCAGGATTTTCTTCTCTTCTAGGGGCCTTTCAAAAGAAGATACAAGATTCTTATGCCTATCGCTTGGAAGCAAAAGAAGAGGACCAGCCATTTCCTCTGGCGCCCGAGATGCTGTATGTGCCTTTGCAAAAGATTCAGAGGTTCCTGGAAGGCTCAGATACCCTCGAGCTAAGTCCCTTTCATCCTAGTGGCTCTGAATCCTTTCCCGTGTCTCTCTTGCACTCCTTCAAGTCACCCTTCAAGGGCACAGATAAAGGGTTCTCAGATTTTAAAAATTATATAAAGGAGACGGAAAAGACCATTGTGCTCGGCCTTAGATCTGTCAGAAATTCTAAGCTTGTTCCAAAACTGGAATATCAATCTGGCCTTCCTGTTACGTGTGTCGAAAACTGGCTTCAAGTAGAGGCTTCTTTGGGTTCTCCAGGCATCCTGGCTGTGGACTGTCCCCTGCCAGAGGGATTTGAGACGCCTGTGTTTGAGCTTTACACAGAACGAGAGCTCACAGGGCGTTCCGAGAATATATCCGTTGCCAAGAAGATCTCCTCTCAAGTTTTCAATGTCTCTCATTTCCAGAGAGGAGATTTTCTCATCCATGAATCCCATGGAGTTGGACTTTTCTGCGGGCTGGAAACCCTTTCTTTATATGGGGAACCCCATGAGTGCTTGAAGCTAGAGTATGAAGGAGGAGATAGGCTTTTCCTCCCTGTGGAACATATGGAGGTTCTTTCCTTTTTTTCCGGACCTCATTCAGAGGTCTCCTTGGATAAGCTGGGTGGCACCAAGTGGCAAACCCGTAAGGACCGCATAAAAGAGAAGATTAAAGAGACCGCTGAGAAGCTTTTGGCTATCGCTGCTAAAAGGACCCTCGTAGAAGCTGCATCCTTTTCTAGGCAGAACACGGCGTACGAGGAATTCGTTCAGGGATTCCCTTATGTGGAAACAGAGGATCAAACTCAGGCCATTCTCGACGTTCTGGGGGACTTGGCTGAAAAAAGAGTCATGGACCGTCTTGTGTGCGGCGACGTAGGTTTTGGGAAAACAGAGGTGGCCCTGAGAGCAGCCTTTGTCGTTTCCGCCCAGGGAGCGCAGGTGGCTATTTTGGCGCCTACCACTCTTTTAGCTCGCCAGCATTACTTGAACTTTAAGGAAAGATTCGCCTCCTCTAAAAAGGGAGTGGGTCTGATCTCTCGTTTTCAGAGTGCCTCAGAAATCAAAAAAATCCATGAAGATGTGAAATCTGGTTCCCTAAGCATCCTCGTAGGCACCCACGGGATCCTGTCTTCCAAGGTTTGCTTTCACAATCTAGGCCTTCTGATCATCGATGAGGAGCAACATTTTGGTGTTCAACAGAAAGAAAAGTTGAAAGCTCTCTACCCTTGCGCCCATGTTCTTTCTCTGAGCGCTACCCCTATCCCTCGAACCTTACAGCTGTCAGTGGCAGGAATCCGGGATCTCAGCCTTATCACCACGCCGCCCCTGAAGCGTCTCCCTGTAAAGACCAGGGTTATGACTTTTGATCGTCTGAATATTCGCGAAGCTTTGTTAAGAGAAAAAGCGAGGGGGGGCCAATCTTTTTTTGTTTGTCCCCATGTTTCGCACCTCAATGAGGTGTATCGCATCCTCCAAGAGGAACTACCCTCCCACAGGATTGCTGTAGCCCATGGACAAATGAAGACCCAGCTTCTTGAAGACACCGTAATGAAGTTTTGCGAGGGTGAGTACGATATTCTGGTGAGCACGCATATCGTGGAGTCTGGGCTAGACATTCCCAACGCCAATACTATGATTGTGTATCGGGCGGATTTATTTGGTTTGGCGCAACTTTACCAGCTAAGAGGGCGGGTAGGGCGTTCTTCCCTTCAGGGCTATGCCTATCTTACTCTATCGGATAAGAAAAACTTGGGGGTTTTGGCCGAGAGGCGTTTGGAGGTTATGCAAAATCTGGAAGCTTTGGGGAGCGGGTTTCAGATTGCCACCCATGACATGGATATCCGGGGAATGGGTAATATCGTGGGCGAAGAGCAGTCGGGACAAATAAAGCAAGTGGGGGTGTCCCTTTACCATCAGCTCTTAGAAGAAGCTCTGCAATCTTTGCGTGGGTCTTCAGCAGAACCCTCCGCTTCTGAAGGCTGGCAACCCCATATCAATCTGGGACTTGAGGTTATGATCCCGGAATCTTACATTTGCGATAGTTCCCTCCGTTTGCAGCTTTATCAGAAGGCCTCTCACCTTCGAGACAGACAGGAAACGAGCAGCTTCCTTGCAGAGCTGGGGGAGCGTTTTGGCCCGCCGCCTGCAGAGGTCAAAAATCTTCTCGGCATCATTGATCTTAGAAATCTAATGAAGGCGCTGTTATTCCAAAAGCTAGAAGCAGGTCCCCGGGGCGTTCTCTTATCTTTATACAGGAATGAGTGCCCCTATAGTGCTGTGCTTTTATCTTTCATTCAGGCCCAGGGTGGGCTCCTTCAGCTAAGAGCCGATCATAAAATAGTGCTTCATAAGTCCTATGCTACGCCCCTTCATCTTCTGGAGCATGTAATTGCTCTTCTACAGACTCTTAAAGACAAAGTTGAACAGAGCCGGAGAGCCCAGACCGCGTAAGAGCCTGCACAGAATTCAGCCCGTTTTAAAAAAAGACCTGATGTCTGGATGACTTGCCTTTCTGGCAGAGCCGGAGGGTGAGGCTTCTGCAGCTTCAGAGCTAGAGGACAGGTGCGCCACATTTCCTTCAGAGGTATCCACTAGTTTTAAGAGATCGAAGTGATCCGTGGGGTTATGAGAGATTTTGTTATAAAGAAAAATATGTTTGTTCCCTGGCCCAGAGACTATGTGGAGCTTGCGTGTCATCTCTTCCGAAGTTTTCTCAGGATCTATGGAGAACACGGTGAGGTTTATTTTCATCAAGCGAGCCAGAGTGCCCAAGACTCCGCCTCCTTTATTTTCCTCTCCTGAGGCTTGCTGCTGATAAGAAAGATATTCATTGTTTTGAACAAAAGTAAAGTCTAAGAAATCATCTATCTCCTTTTTGGAGGGGGTGTATCGGTGGGGGTCTTCATCTTTCAGGTTTTGAAGGCTTTCTGGTAACTGTCGTACTTCCCGGGGGTTACTGACTTTGGAGTATAAATCCATCCATAGGGACTGACGTATCTCTTCTTGATCCGTATTGTCTTTCAGAAGTTTTATACCACTTCCCCGGCTTGTCCCCAGGGCGGTGAAACCACAGTTCCCATCTCCATCTACTATGACTTTTTTAAAGGAGGAGGGAGTATGTGCGCCAGGAAGGTAGCCTTTATAAATTTCCTGGGCACTAGGCGTGTTTGCGGGGCTAGAGAAAAGTTTTCTAGCTGGAGGACGGGATATTTTTCCTGATTTGTTCATTTCTCCTGATGATCTAGGGGAAGTGTCTGGCTGATTCCCAAGGGCGGCGGCAGAGTTTTTGTCGTTAAGGCTTAAGCTATTTTCACTTGACTTCTTCAATTCTAAAATTTCCTCATCATTGAGAGACTTGGAATCTGGGATTCTGCCCTTATACCATTCTTGTATGGTATGGAGCACTAGAGGGCCAGAGCTGTGAATGTATTCATGTTTTTTCAAATAATGAGGGGTATAGCTTACATCTTTTTCATCTACCTTTAGGGTTTTTAGGATGTCTTTCCAGGCCTTGAGTCTTTCTAACTTGTCCAAAAGATTGTCTTTTCTTGCTTTTTTTCGAGCCTTTGTTCCCTGGGAGTGTGGATCAGACCCCATGTGGTAGTGTTTTAACTCTAGTTTTTGGTTCTCAAATTTTATGTGAAGGCAAGACCATCTCCCTTCATCCTCTAAGGGAAACATGGCTTCAAAAGGGTTTACTTTGCTATAGGTCTTCAGAAAAAGTGTATGCAGAGTTTTTGCCAGGTAAGACTCAGGAGTTTGTTCTGGCTTTCCTTTAAGAAAAGCAGGAATCACAAATTTCTGGGATAAGCCCATTAATTTGAGGACAGTCCCTTTCTCCCAGCCGATAGTCTTTAAATAATCGAATAGGACTTCGAAAAGTCTGTTGATATCATTTTGGGTATAAGCGTATTCCCTCAAGTCAGCCGCAGGCAGATCCGTCTTCTTGGGAATAACACACCAGGAGAATTTTATTCTGACGTCTTCAAGGGCCTTTTTTGTTTGATACAGCCTTACAATATCATTGGTCTTATAAGGTCCTTCCTCTCCTTCCGCCAGTTCGAAAGGATCATCTCCTACGATGGCTATGACGATGTTGATTTTAGATCTTTGTTCGGTGGTCAGAGGGTGTGGCTCTGTAAAAAAAGAGATCTTTTGTAAGGCTTGCCAAGCGGAGGCTTCAATATCTTGTAAGACTTTGTGGTTCCAATCTTTTTCATCCAGGGCGCTCATTCCTTCCAAGAGGGCCAATAGGCTAGGAAGGCGCTTGCCCCATTTATCAAAGTCCAGGGCTCCTTCCGTGCCTAAATACCTGGAAAGGGCCTTACATAATTCATTCTTTTTGTTAAAAATTTTGTCACGCAGGTCTTTGATAAAAGATTCCTTAGTTTCTGATGAAGGATTAAAAGTGAGGTCACCCAACAGATCTTTCTTGGATTTTCTCCCTTTAAGCTTGAGATGATCACAAAGCTGAGCCTTTATAAAAGCCCGCTCCAAAGGGCTTCGATCCAGGTTGCCACTCAAAAACATCGCACACCGTTCGGCTTGAGAGCACACATCTCCGACAGCATGGGCCTGCGCTCTTTTAACGTGGACTAAGTAATATTGATCTTCGAATTTGAACACAAGATCACAAAACTCAAATTTATCTTTGTGACTGGTAAGGTAGACATTAATCCTGTCCATGAGAGCAGCCCACGCACCTTTTTTGCCTTCCTTTAAATTATTCTGAAGGTATGAGGCAGCTCCTTTATTATAGGCTTGTTCCTCATAGTCCCTGGGGGCAGAGGGCCCGGCCATTTCATTGTTGTCTTTCTGGGAATGTGTACGGCCACCATCGTAGGAAATTTGCTCCTCTTCTTCCTCTGTCTGCATTCCCCTCTTGGTTAGAAGTATAGTTTCCTGATCGTAGGGAGGGAGGTGGAAGTCCTTCGCATAGTCGCGTTTGCTGGCCTGCAGCTCATGAAACATGGCTTTAGTTCTGGTTGTGCTAAGTCGGTACCAATCTCCACGGTCGAACCAGTAATAATCTCCTTCGTATTGAAGGGGGAGCGTCCTGATGGCACTCAAAAGAGGAATACCCAGGCCTCCGATCTGTTCATTTCCATGGAGCTTCTTTTTGTGCCAATGATGATAGATGGTTTCTTTGTCATCTTGTCGCCAAGCTCTGTACCAATAGGTCCAATGAGGGTACACAAGTTTATCGTTGGTGTACTGGCCCCAATTCTCACGTAAATTCTTGCTTAACGCGGGAACAAGTTCTGGGGCGACGGGGGTATCTATGTAAAAAAGAAAAGGGTCGTAGGTATTTTCTTCATTGAAATTCTTGTAGATTTTGTGGAGGGCATACGCCTTCTCTTTCAATGTTTCGATGGAGGCACCACCAGGTTTTATTTTAAATT
>CAYXFG010000053.1:0-7235 GCA_964464225.1 uncultured Holosporaceae bacterium | reverse complement strand
CTCCTTGCTGTATAACAAAGATCGAGGTGCGTATCAATAGGCGCAGCCACTTCTGCCCGTTTCACCTCCAGCTTTTTTCTGGGTTTCACAAAGCTCTAGCAGGCCATCTTCTCTTTTCAAGACGGCATGGGCCTTGTAAATAAGGCCGTACCTAAGGTCCCCTATTAAGAGGCTTCTTTCGGGGAAATATTTTGGCCCCAAGGTCTTGCGGCAAAAAAAAAGACCCGGTATGCTGGGGAATAGCTCAAAGAAATAGACGGGAAGTCCCCGGCAGAAATTTGTTGATTTTCCATTGTAGAAAATGCATGTTTCTTTGGGAAGGCATGATTTTTCGGGGTCCGATTTCGGGTTTGGTCTCATGTTTTTCCCCCCCCTTACAGAGCGGGCGCGAAGAACGTTAGGGAAGATTTAAGGTATGGAGATTTAAAGTGAAAATAGAACGGCATTTTACACGCAAGACGCGCTCTCCCTACCAGGGCATAGCTTTCAAAAAAGTGAATTCCGAGATTCGCAACCCCGATGGTACGCTTGTTTTTCAACTGAAGGATGTGGAGGTACCGGAGACTTGGTCTCAGGTGGCAGCCGACGTCCTTTCACAAAAATATTTCCGCAAAGCCGGCGTACCTGTGCGCCTTAAAAAAGTGGCCGAGCCCGGAATTCCAGACTGGCTATGTAGATCTGAGGCTGATGAAGAAGCCCTGGAGAGCTTACCGGCAGAACAGCGCCTTGGTTCCGAATCATCAGCCCAGCAGGTCTTTCACCGCCTGGCGGGTACCTGGACCTATTGGGGTTGGAAAAGCAACTACTTTGATGGAGAAGAGGACGCGCGTGCCTACTACGACGAGATGTGCTACATGCTGGCCCGCCAGGTGGGCGCACCCAATTCACCCCAGTGGTTTAATACGGGTCTGCATTGGGCCTATGGCATCAATGGACCTGCCCAGGGTCACTATTTTGTGGATCCCCTCTCTGGAGAGCTGACGGAATCGAGAAATGCCTACGAGCGTCCCCAGCCCCATGCCTGCTTCATTCAAAGCGTGAAAGATGATTTGGTCAGTGAAGGGGGCATCATGGACCTTTGGGTGAAGGAAGCCAGACTCTTCAAATATGGCTCGGGCACAGGTAGCAACTTTTCCAGCATCCGGGGTAGCGGCGAGAGCCTCTCGGGAGGCGGCCGATCTTCGGGGATGATGAGTTTTCTCATGATAGGAGACCGAAGCGCCGGCGCCATCAAGTCAGGAGGCACCACCCGGCGCGCTGCCAAAATGGTGACCGTAAATGTGGACCACCCCGACATTGAAAGTTACATTGATTGGAAGGTCCTGGAAGAACAAAAAGTGGCGGCCCTGGTGGCGGGCTCTAAAAGCACGCGTAAGCATTTGGGATCCATCTTAGAGGCTGTATACTCCCAAGGCGATAGCCCTGAGACAGACCTTGGGAAAAACCCCGCGTTGAAGGCGGCTGTCGTTCAGGCAAAGAAGGCCCTGATCCCCTTGAATTATATCCATCGCGTCCTACAGCTGGCAGACCAGGGGCGGCGCTCCCTTGACTTCCGCGAATATGATGTGGATTGGAACTCGGAGGCTTACGCCACAGTATCGGGTCAGAACTCCAATAACTCTGTTCGCGTAACCAATGATTTTTTAAGGAAAGTTGAAGCCGACCAGGACTGGGACTTGATCCGCCGCACCGATGGGAAGGTCCACAAGACTCTGCCAGCGCGCGCTCTTTGGGATAAAATCTCTTATGCAGCCTGGGCCTGCGCGGACCCGGGTGTACAGTACGATACCTCTATCAACGATTGGCACACGTGCCCCACGGATGGTCGGATTAATGCTTCCAACCCCTGCTCGGAATATATGTTTCTGGATGATACAGCTTGTAATCTGGCCTCTCTTAACCTTATGACCTTTTATAGAGAGCCGGAAAAGGCCAGCAAGAAAAGCACGTTTGACATCCAGGCTTATAAGCATGCACTTAGGCTTTGGACTATGGCTCTTGACATCGCCGTGGAGATGTCTCAGTTGCCTTCTAAAGAGATTGCTTTGGGGACACACCAATACCGGACCCTGGGGCTGGGTTATGCCAATCTAGGGGGCCTTCTCATGGCCTTGGGATTATCCTACGATAGCCCTGAGGCCCGTTCGCTGGCGGGAGCTCTCACAGCTTTGATGACCGGCGTCAGCTATGCTACTTCCGCAGAGATGGGGCAGCAGCTTGGTACTTTCCCTGCTTACGCGCGAAACGCCTCCTCCATGCTGCGTGTCATTCGCAACCACCGTCGAGCGGCCTATTCCCAGACGGAGGGTTATGAAGCTTTGGAAATCCTGCCCCTCCCTTTAGACGCCGCTTCATGCCCCCTGGACGCCCTGGCTCAAGAAGCCCGCTTAAGCTGGGATAAAGCCTTGGAGATGGGAGAGAAGCACGGATACCGTAACGCTCAGACCACAGTTATCGCTCCCACCGGAACCATCGCTTTGGTAATGGACTGTGACACCACGGGAATCGAGCCGGATTTCTCCCTTGTAAAGTTCAAGAAGCTGGCGGGCGGAGGATATTTTAAAATCATTAACCAGATGGTACCACGCGCCCTCAAGAGCCTGGGGTATAAAGAGTCAGAGATCCAGGACATGGTGACCTATGCCGTGGGGCACGCTTCGTTGAAAAACGCCCCCGGTATTAATCACGAAAAATTGAGAGCCAAGGGCTTTACGGATACTGAAATAGAGGCCCTAGAAGCCTCATTGGAAAGTGCTTTTGACATCAAGTTTGTCTTTAACAAATGGACCTTGGGGGACAGCTTTTGCAAGGATGTTCTTGGGTTCAGCGAAACCCAGCTGACGGCGCCCAGCTTTGATATGCTTTCTTGTCTGGGGTTTTCCAAGGAAGACATCGAAGCTGCCAATACGTACTGCTGCGGGGCCATGACCTTGGAAGGGGCCCCCCACCTCAAGCCTGAGCATCTTCCTGTCTTTGATTGTGCCAGCCCCTGCGGCCGCGTGGGCAAAAGATCCCTCTCCGTGGACTCCCATATTTATATGATGGCGGCAGCCCAGCCTTTCTTGTCGGGCGCCATCTCCAAGACTATCAACATGCAAAACTCGGCCACCATTGAGGACTGCAAGAGAGCCTATACGCTTTCCTGGAAGCTGGGCCTGAAGGCAAACGCTCTTTACCGCGATGGTTCCAAGTTGTCCCAGCCTTTGAATTCTTCCCTTCTTCTGGAGGAAGAGGAAGCCGAAGAGGAGATCGAAGCCTTTCTGAAAATGAACAAGCCGGCACAAACCTCCAAAATTGTGGAGCGTCTGATAGAACGGGTCCTTCACAGGGCCGAGAGACGCTCCCCCCCCGCACGGCGCAAGGGCTATACCCAAAAGGCCCGCGTCGGCGGACATAAGGTTTACCTCCGCACTGGAGAATACGAGGATGGGAGGCTCGCCGAAATCTTCATCGATATGCACAAGGAGGGCGCGGCCTTCCGCAGCCTTATGAGTAATTTTGCCATGTCGATTTCTCTGGGGCTACAGTATGGTGTTCCTCTGGAAGAGTTCGTTGATGCCTTCACTTTCACGCGGTTCGAGCCCGCGGGCATGGTGGTGGGCAATGAAGCTGTCAAGATGGCTACTTCCATACTGGATTACATCTTCAGAGAGCTTGCTATTTCTTACTTAGGGCGCACAGATTTGGCCCATGTGGATATTCAGGATTTGATGCCCGACACGCTGGGCGAGGCTACGCCCGCCTCCCACGCGGTTATGGAGGCGCACAATGCCCATGTTCAGAAAGTAGCCAGCACGGGGTTCATGCGGAAGAACATCTACGTATTGCACGGGGCTTTGGAGGCCAGCGCCAGCGAGATCGCCCCTCTGGGAGGGCTGGACGTCCAGTCCTACCAAGCCCCCTCGGCGCAAAAGCCTGTGGCTAAGACCCAGGTGCGCGGGGCCACGGGAGAAGATCCGGAAGTACGCAAGATGAGAGAAGCACGCCTGAAAGGCTTTGAAGGGGATGCTTGCAAAGAATGTGGCAATTTCACCTTGGTGAGGAATGGCACATGCCTCAAGTGCAACACCTGCGGCAGCACCACCGGCTGCTCTTAAATAAGGAGCTTGATAAGCCGCAGTCTTAGCGCAAGCTTAGAGGGTAGGTTGAAAGTCTAAAGAGCTGAGAGAGACCTTTTGGGCGGCGAATTCTGCGAAAATGGCTGTCAAGCGAGGCGTGTCTTCTAACACCTTGGCCACAGCTTCCACATCTAAACCGTTGTTCATTAGTACCTGGAGGATTGGCCCCACATCTGTGTCATCCACTGCTTGAACGAAGGTTAAAGAAGCGGCAATCTCACCGTTGTTAGCTCTGAGATTTACGTTTGCCCCCGCCTTTGCGAGAAGTTTCACGGTGGGTAAATGTCCAAAAAAGCAGGCCGTTTGGAGCGCCGTATAACCGGGGCCTGTTTCAGCCTTCTGGTCCACATTTACTCCACTTCTTAAAATGCGCTGAACCTCCACCACGTTGTTGATTGAGGCCGCTCCATAAAGAGTATCCTCCAGCGATTGCGGACCAGAGAAAGATAAAGAGGCCAACAAGGTGAGAGTTAAAAACAATAATTTCATCGGAATATCCTCAGTAAAATAAAAAGAATCTGAGACACTATATAGGAACAAAGCCCGATAAATTCAAGAAGAGAGGCAATGAATCCAAGAAAAAGCTGGTACAGAACCTGGCTTAAATTTCTCATTCAGGGCTGTTCGTCCTTTTGGTATTTCAAAATGTCCCCAGGCTGGCATTCCAGATAATCACAGATTTTTTCCAATGTGGAAAAACGTATGGCCTTGGCCTTCCCTGTCTTGAGAATGGAGAGATTTTGAGGAGAGATGTGAATGGCTGTGGCCAAATCTTGTAGCCTCTTTTTTCTCCGAGCCAAGGCGACATCCAGATTAACAATGATGCTCATTTCCTGAAAAATCCTCAAATGACCAGCTTATGCTCTTCTTGAAGACGGCTGGCTTCGGCCATCACCCAAGAAATCACAATAAGAAGGACACCACAAAAGAGAGCTTCCAGGGTAGGGGTTCCCAATTTCAAGACCAGATAACGATGCCCTGGCGGGTTCGATAAGGTGGCTACTAGACCCATCAGGAGTTCTGCCACAGGCTTAGCCACCGCCCCATACACAAAAAATAGAACGCCGAGAGCACGATAAGCCAATGCGTTGGGGATAGTGAAGACTTTTCCTTGTTGATAGTTTTTGAAGATTTTTCTCAAAAAAAACAGACTGACATAAAGGGGGGCCAGCAGGATGCCGTCCGCAAGCAAGCCCATGGCCTTCATTTGCGGGGTCCATGCAAGCTTTGAAAGATTGGCCCAGCCCTCGGGTGTGTGAAGAAAAGGTGTGTCAAAAAATATAAAGCCTTGTTGTAATATTGCGGACAAGGGCGCAGAGTCAATGTAGGCCCATGTCACCATCAGAAAAGGGGGTGCGGCCACCATCATGCTGTTGAATAACAATATCAGGCAACGGCTTAGCTTTTGAATCTTATGCATGGTCTTAAATCCTTGGTTTGAGTTATTATTTTTTCATTCTAGGAATTGTGAATCTTAATTTCAATAAATTTTTAATGATAATCATTTTATTTTTAACGAATAATATGGTCCCCAAGATGGGTACCAGTCTTCTTGCTGAAAATTTGTCTATTATCTCCCCTTGTGAGATCTTTAACAAATGAGATAAAATAAAAAAAATATTTGAAACAGGAGGTGCGCAGCATGTTGCAAAAATCAAAAGTTTTATCTCTTTCTGTCTATCTGTTGTCCTTGATTGGGTTGGCCCCAAACAGCCAAGCTGCTAGCCCCAGAATGGACCGAACAGGCGCCTATGTAGGGGCTGCGGCCAATTATGTTTTTTTACAGGGCTCTTTTACCAACACGATTACTCCAGCTGGCCTCTTGCCAGAAACCATCAATAACAGACAAAGTGCACAAATGGGCATACCCTCTTTGCAGGTGGGGTATTCCCACCAGCTTACGCCCAGGTTGATGGGAGGCGCAGAGATTGAGTGGATGATGGGCTCCATCGAATCTAAGCAGGTTCTGCAGACCCAAGCGGGGGGGATCTACGGGATGCAAGAAAATAGGCTAAAGTTTAGAGATACGGTGGCACTGAGGCCCTATCTAGGGTTTTTATATGAGGATGTCTGCGTGCAAGTAGGCCTGCAGGCCAACTATTCATTGGTAAAGTTTGAGGCAGATTGGGCGGCTGAGGCCCAACGCGTGTCGCCCCTCTCCACGTCAAAAAAGCGCATAGGGATAGGGCCCATGCTGGGTGTCCGCTTCCCTGTGAGCTCTCACCTGGAGGTGGGGGCTATGGCTTCTTGGGTGCTTTACGCCCGATCCTTCTCTCTGGCTAGTGGCACCCAACCAGACGATTCCACCGCCACCAGCAAGGTATCGAAATCTTCTTTAAGTACCTTCGGCCTCAATCTTATCTATAGGTTCTAGAGAATCTTCGCCGTTGCACGCTTGAAGAAAAAAAACTATAGTAATCCTCATAAAAACA
Source organism: uncultured Holosporaceae bacterium (assembly GCA_964464225.1). Lineage (GTDB taxonomy): Bacteria > Pseudomonadota > Alphaproteobacteria > UBA7879 > UBA5542 > CAYXFG01. The sequence continues at coordinate 685 of CAYXFG010000053.1, read as the reverse complement.
AGGAGAAGATACGGAGTGTCCAACAAATGCCCCTCCTCGGGAGGTGCTCTCGCAAGCCTGGCTTCGCGTATCCTAGACCATCATAAAGCCGAGGACATTGCTCTAATAGATCTGTCTGGCAAGACTACTTTCGCGGATTACATGGTGGTGGCCTCAGGTACAAGCCAGCGCCACCTGAGAGCTTTGGCCTACTATTTACAAGAAGAGCTTCGTAAAGAAGGGTATGACTATGTCCAGATTGAAGGGGATGAGGGTTCGGATTGGGTCCTAGTAGATTTGGGCAGCGTCATCGTCCATCTATTCCGACCCGAGACCCGGCAGCTTTACGACCTGGAGAGCATGTGGGACCATCAGTTGGTCCAGTCTTTGCGGCAAAAGAGGGGCTGAAATGAGCGGCCTCGGCGCCTAGGTGTGGACATTCTTTTTATAGGCGTGGGACGGCTTAGAACCGGGCCTCTTTTTGACCTTTTTCAAGACTACAAAAAAAGGATGCAATGGAAAGTAGAGCTTCGAGAAGTCGAGATCAAAGAGGCGCAAGGGCCCATCCGCCTCACTAAGGAGACAGCTGCTCTGGAAAAGTTGTTGCCAGCGGGTGTGCCTCTCATTTTAATGGATGAAGGGGGGACCTCTTATGATAGTACAGAGTTCGCTTATTTCATAAAAGATTTTCAAGACAGAGGCCAAT